>NZ_BCBT01000088.1:0-15644 GCF_001320965.1 Pseudomonas sp. NBRC 111143
GGGGTCACCACCAACCCTGTAGGAGCGGGTTTACCCGCGAAAGGGTCGACACAATTTGTCGAGCAATTACGCTAAACTCGCGCCACTGCTGTCTGGAGTGAGCTATGCGCGAAGCACTGAATACCGGCCTGATCGATTTCCTCAAGGCCTCCCCGACGCCTTTCCACGCCACCGCAAGCCTGGCCAAGCGCCTCGAAGCCGCCGGTTACCAGCGTCTGGACGAGCGTGACAGTTGGGCCACCGTGCCCGGCGGACGCTACTACGTCACCCGTAACGATTCTTCGATCATCGCCATTCGCCTGGGCAAGCATTCGCCCTTGATTGGCGGCATCCGTATGGTCGGCGCACACACCGACAGCCCGTGCCTGCGGGTCAAGCCGCAGCCCGAACTGCAGCGCCAGGGCTTCTTGCAACTGGGCGTCGAAGTCTATGGCGGTGCCCTGCTCGCCCCTTGGTTCGACCGCGACCTGTCGCTGGCCGGACGCGTCACCTTCCGCCGCGATGGCAAGGTCGAAAGCCAACTGGTCGACTTCAAGCTGCCGATCGCCATCATTCCCAACCTGGCCATCCACCTCAACCGTACCGCCAACGAGGGCTGGCCGATCAACCCGCAGAACGAGCTGCCGCCTATCCTGGCCCAGGTCGCCGGCGACGAGCGTGTCGACTTCCGAGCCCTGCTCACCGAGCAACTGGCCCGCGAGCACGGCCTGATCGCCGACGTGGTGCTGGACTATGAGCTGAGTTTCTACGACACCCAGAGCGCTGCGGTCATCGGCCTGCATGGCGACTTCATCGCCGGCGCGCGCCTGGACAACCTGCTGTCGTGCTATGCCGGGCTGCAGGCGCTACTGGCCGCCGAGAGCGACGAAACCTGCGTGCTGGTATGCACCGATCACGAAGAGGTCGGCTCCTGCTCGGCGTGCGGCGCCGACGGACCGATGCTCGAGCAGACCCTGCAACGTCTGCTGCCCGATGGCGACGAATACGTGCGCACCATCCAGCGCTCGTTGCTGGTGTCGGCCGACAACGCCCACGGCGTGCACCCCAACTACGCCGACAAGCATGACGGCAATCATGGGCCCAAGCTCAACTCCGGCCCGGTGATCAAGGTCAACAACAACCAGCGCTACGCCACCAACAGCGAAACCGCCGGCTATTTCCGCCACCTGTGCATGGCCGAGGAAGTGCCTGTACAAAGCTTCGTGGTGCGCAGCGACATGGGCTGCGGCTCGACCATCGGTCCGATCACCGCCAGCCACCTGGGCGTGCGTACCGTCGACATCGGCCTGCCGACCTTCGCCATGCACTCGATCCGCGAGCTGTGCGGCAGCCAGGACCTGGCGCACCTGGTGAAGGTGCTGACGGCGTTCTATCGCAGTCGCGAACTCCCTTGATATCAGGTAGGCCTTTTCGCGGGTAAACCCGCTCCTACAGGTGCATCAACGCTCCAGCAGGAGTGGGCTTACCCACGAATTCTCCGCCCCTCAACGCGCTATGCTTCAAGCATGCCCCCGACAACAGAAGGATTCTGTTCATGTCACCCTTCATCTCCCTGTTCGTGCCGGTTTTCCTTTTCCTGATGCTGCTGACCATCGGTTTCAGCCTGCGCGAGCGCAATGCCGGCGTGCTGATGATGTGGATCGGCACCCTCGGCATCTTTGGCATCATGTGCTGGAAGATCCTCGAGAAACTCGCCTGAGAAATCCTCTACACTCCGGCAATCGATCGACCTGAGGTAGATTTTCCGGTGCCCGCCTTTCTCCGTTGCCTGACCCTGCTGCTCCTCCTGTTCATCGCCCCGGTGCAAGCCGCTGGCCTGCCCGGCTTGCTGGGTAGCAGCACGCCTGCCCAACCCCAGGCCACCGAGCCGCTGGACAAGTCACTGGACGAAGTGATCAAGAGCCTCGAAAACGACCAGCAACGGGCCAAGTTGCTGGCCGACCTGAAGAAACTGCGCGAGGCCAGCAAACAGTCGCAACCCACGGTGGAACAGGGCGTACTGGGGCTGATCGGCAACGCCATGCACGACCTGGAAAAGCAGTTCAGCGGCGATGCCAGCCCCTTCGTGCGCTGGTCGCAGGAAATCGACCAGGCCCAGAACGAACTGGCAGCATTGGTCGTTCCGGTGCACCAGTGGCCAGCGATCCTGTTCGGCTTCGCTGCGGTCATTGCCGTGTGGAGCCTGTTGGCCTACGCCTTCAACTGGATCGGCCATCGGGTACGGATCCGCTTCGGGCTGACCGAGGAGCTGCCCCAACACCCACGGACCTGGGACCTGGTGCGATTCGCCCTGCGCAAGCTCGGGCCCTGGCTGGTGGCGCTGGTATTCACCGTGTACCTGAGCTTCGCCCTGCCACCGTCGCTGGGCAAATCCCTGGCCATGGTCCTGGCCTATGCGCTGGTGGTCGGCACCTGTTTTTCGGCGATCTGCGTGATCGCCTTCTCTCTGCTCGACGGCCCGCATCGCCACCGTGCCCTGCATATCCTGCGACACCAGGCGTTTCGTCCGTTATGGCTGATCGGCAGCTTCGCCGCCTTCGGTGAAGCGATGAGCGATCCACGCCTGACCACTGCGCTGGGCACACACCTGGCCCATGCGATAGCGACCGTGACCAACGTGCTGGCGGCCCTGTGCACCGGCCTGTTCATCCTGCGCTTCAGGCGCCCGATTGCGCACCTGATCCGCAATCAGCCGCTATCGCGGCGCCTGACCCGGCGCACGCTTAGCGACACCATCGAGCTGCTTGGCAGTTTCTGGTTCGTCCCGGCCTTGATCCTTGTGGCGATCTCGCTGTTCGCCACCTTCGTCTCTGCCGGCGACACCAGCACCGCTCTGCGTCAGTCACTGATGTGCACGGTGCTGGTGGTGGTGTGCATGGTGCTCAACGGCCTGGTGCGTCGCCACGCCGCCAAACCTCGGCGCGCCAACAAACGTCAGGCGGTGTATACCGAACGCCTGAAGAACTTTGGCTACGCCTTGGTCCACCTGTGCATCTGGTTGCTGTTCATCGAGCTGGGCCTGCGCGTGTGGGGGCTTTCGATGATCGGTTTTGCCGAGGGCGAAGGCCATGATGTCAGCGTGCGCCTGCTGGGCCTGGCAGGCACCCTGATCGCCGCCTGGCTGGTGTGGATCCTGGCCGACACCGCCGTGCATCACGCACTGGTGCGTTCGCGCCGAGGCCTGGCCAACGCCCGTGCGCAGACCATGATGCCGCTGATCCGCAACGTACTGTTCGTGGCGATCTTCATCATCGCGGTGATCGTCGCCCTGGCCAACATGGGCATGAACGTCACACCGCTGCTGGCCGGTGCCGGTGTGATCGGCCTGGCCATCGGCTTCGGTGCGCAATCGCTGGTGGCCGATCTGATCACCGGCTTGTTCATCATCATCGAGGACAGCCTGGCCATCGACGACTATGTCGACGTCGGCGGCCACCTGGGCACGGTCGAGGGCCTGACCATTCGCACCGTGCGCCTGCGCGACATCGACGGCATCGTGCACACCATCCCGTTCAGCGAGATCAAGAGCATCAAGAACTACTCGCGCGAGTTCGGCTATGCGATCTTCCGAGTCGCCATCCCGCACAGCATGAGCATCGACAAGGCGATCAGCCTGATTCGCGAGGTGGGGCAGAAGCTGCGCAATGATCCGCTGATGCGCCGCAACATCTGGTCGCCGCTGGAACTGCAGGGAGTCGAGAGTTTCGAGTCGGGCTCGGCGATCCTGCGGGCACGCTTCAAGACCGCGCCGATCAAGCAGTGGGAGGTGTCACGGGCCTTCAACCTGGCGTTGAAGCGCCAGCTCGACGAAGCCGGGCTGGACCTGGCTACGCCGCGGTTGTCGGTGCAGGTTGTGACGGCTGGGGGTGGGGCGATGGCTGAGTCTGGCGCCACTAGCTAGGCCCCTTTAGCTGGCACGTTGCGAACGGCCCTACCCCGCCTGCACCTGGATACGAATCGCATCGTGCCGCCAATACTCCAGGTCGCAGTCGATCAGGTGCCCATGCTGGTCACTGTTGACCCGGGTGATGTGCAACCCCGGGCTCCCCGCCGACACCCTAAGCGCCATGGCCGCCGCCACCGGCAATGCAGTCGGCAGGATCTCGAAACACACCTGCCCGTAGCGGATGCCATATTCGCGGGCATAGATCTCGGTCAGCGACTGTGCCAGGTCCAGCGCCAGGATCCCCGGGAAATAGCGAGGGTTGAGGTAGTGCTCGGCATACAACACGCCGCGCCCATCGATGCGCCGCAAACGGCAGATCTGTACCACGCTCGACAACGCCGGTAGCCGCAGGCGCGCACAGATCGCCGCCGACGCCGGCAGCAAGCGCGCCGCCAGCATCTCCGTGCTCGGCACCCGTCCCTGGTCGCGCACCATCGCATGGAAGTGGCTGCGCTCGATCAGGTCGTAGGTCAGGCGTTCGGGGGCGACGAACCAGCCGCGCCGCTCTTCGCGGTAGATCAGGCCCTGGGCCTCGAGCTGCACCAGTGCCTCACGCAAGGTGATCCGGGTAGTGTCGAATACCTCGCTCAGCTTGCGCTCGGCCGGCAGCTTGCCGCCCGGCATCAGCAGGCCATGTTCGATCTGTTCCTGCAGCGCATGGCAGATGGCTGTTACCGCCCGCGGTGGGGTCGATTGCATCAAAGGTTACCTATCTGGACTAGTCCAGCCCCATAACAGGGCAACTGGAGAATAGAGCAAGCCTAGGCACAGCTGATGAAGATCCTGTGACACAGCCCTTGCACCGCGATTGCCAGAATCGGGCCAAGCCCCGCGAATAAAGGGCCGGGTTCTGGTCTACGCTTTGTTTTCAGGACTCTAGCCACCCCGTTGGCGGGCCTGTCCTACATCAAACTGTCATGCAACAGGCCTACCTTGGCTCAAGGTTTGCTGACCTAGACCAAAGGTTCTCGTCAAGGTCTGCACCACAGCATTCACAACAGCACTCATCACAACGATTGCAAGGCACCCACCAAAGGAGCTTCGGATGAAAAAGTTCTTCATGGCGTCACTGCTGGGCTCGGCCATCGCCCTGTGCACCACGGCCATGGCCGCCGATACCGACCTCAAGGCCCTGGAAGACGCCGCCCGCAAGGAGGGCACGGTGAACAGCGTGGGCATGCCGGATGCCTGGGCAAACTGGAAAGGCACCTGGGATGACCTGGCCAGGAAGTACGGCCTCAAGCACAGCGACACCGACATGAGCTCGGCCCAGGAAATCGCCAAGTTCGACGCTGAAAAAGACAACGCCAGTGCCGACATCGGTGACGTCGGCGCCGCCTTCGGCCCGATCGCCGTGACCAAGGGCGTGACCCAGCCGTACAAGCCGAGCACGTGGGACCAGGTGCCGGAGTGGGCCAAGGACAAGGACGGTCACTGGGCGCTGGCCTATACCGGCACCATCGCGTTCATCATCAACAAAGACCTGGTCAAGGAAGACGAACGCCCGAAAACCTGGCACGACCTGGAAAAAGGCAAGTACAAGGTCGCCATCGGTGACGTCGGCACCGCAGCTCAAGCCGCCAACGGCGTGCTGGCCGCCGCCATCGCCTACAAGGGCGACGAAAGCAATATCGAGCCGGGCCTGCAGCTGTTCACCAAGCTGGCCCAGCAGAAGCGCCTGTCGCTGGCCAACCCGACCATCCAGACCCTCGAGAAAGGTGAAGTGGAAGTCGGCGTGGTCTGGGACTTCAACGGCCTGAGCTATCGCGAACAGATCGATCCGAAGCGTTTCGAAGTGCTGATCCCGTCCGATGGCTCGGTGATTTCCGGCTACACCACCATCATCAACAAGTACGCCAAGCACCCGAACGCCGCCAAGCTTGCCCGCGAATACATCTTCAGCGATGCCGGCCAGACCAACCTGGCCATCGGCCACGCCCGCCCGATCCGCGCCGAGCACCTGAAGCTGCCAGCCGATGTCCAGGCCAAGCTGCTGCCCAACGAGCAGTACCAGGCCGCCCAGCCGATCAAGAACGCCGACGCCTGGGAAAAGACCTCCAAGGCCCTGCCGCAGAAGTGGCAGGAGCAGGTGATCATCGAGATGGAGTGACGGCGGGGTTTTCCAGCGCCTGACACGGCCCTTACGCGGGTAAGCCCGCTCCCACAGGTGCAGCACAAGCTTCCGGGCCTGCGCGATACCTGTGGGAGCGGGTTTACCCGCGAAAAGGACGACGCGGTACCGACCCATTCCTCTGCGGAGCCAACATGCAACACAACGTCATCCTGGTCCTGCTCGACGGCCTCAACCACCAGGTCGCACACCACGCCATGGGCCATCTGCATGCCTACGTCGAGGCCGACCGCGCAGCGCTGTACCGCGTGGAATGCGAATTGCCGTCACTGTCACGCCCGCTGTACGAGTGCATCCTCACCGGCGTCGCGCCGATCGACAGCGGTATCGTGCACAACAACGTCAATCGCCTGTCCAATCAGCGCAGCGTCTTCCACTACGCCCGCGAAGCCGGGCTGGGCACTGCAGCTGCGGCCTATCACTGGATGAGCGAACTGTACAACCGCTCGCCCTTCGATCCGATCCGCGACCGCCATACCCACGCGCCCAAGCTGCCGATCCAGCACGGGCTGTTCTACTACGCCGATCACTACCCCGATTCGCACCTGCTGGCCGACGCCGAGTACCTGCGCCGCCGTCATGCCCCGAACTTCCTGCTGGTGCACCCGATGAACATCGACGATGCCGGCCACCGCCACGGCCTGGACAGCAGCCAGTACCGCAACGCCGCACGCAGCGCCGACATCCTGCTGGCCGACTACCTACCACGCTGGCTCGAAGAGGGCTACCAGGTACTGGTCACCGCCGACCACGGCATGAACAACGACCGCTCGCACAATGGCCTGCTGGCCGAGGAACGCGAGGTGCCGCTGTTCGTCTTCGGCGACGCCTTCAGCCTCGACCCGGCCGCCAAGCCCCTGCAGACCGAGCTGTGCGGCACGATCTGCGAACTGCTCGGCGCGGCCCACGACAAATCGGTCTGCCGGGAGTTGCTCAAGTGAATTCCAGCCACCGCGGCCGCCACCTGGCCCTGCTCTGCCTGCTGCCCTTCGCCATCTTCTTCATCATCTTCCAGATCGCCCCGCTGGTCTGGGTCGCCATCGCCAGCCTGCAAAGTGAAAGTGGCTGGGGCCTGGACAACTTCAGCAAGATCTTCGCTTCGAAGTTCTACCTGCAGGCCATCGAACGCAGCCTCGAGATCAGCTTCTGGTCGAGCCTGTTCGGCATCGTCATCGCCACCCTCGGCGCCTATTCGCTGCGCCAGGTCGATTCGCGCCTGCGCGACTTCGTCAGCGCCTTCGCCAACATGACCAGCAACTTCGCCGGCGTGCCACTGGCCTTCGCCTTCATCATCCTGCTGGGCTTCAATGGCGCGCTCACCCTGGCGCTCAAGGAGATCGGCCTGCTCGGCGACTTCAGCATCTACTCCAAGACCGGCCTGATCATCGTCTACACCTACTTCCAGATTCCACTGGGCGTGCTGCTGCTCTACCCGGCCTTCGACGCTCTGCGTGAGGACTGGCGCGAATCCGCCGCGTTGCTCGGTGCCAGCCACTGGCAGTTCTGGCGGCACATCGGCCTGCCGGTGCTGACGCCGGCACTGCTGGGCACCTTCGTCATCCTGTTGGCCAACGCCCTGGGCGCCTACGCCACGGTCTACGCCCTGACCACCGGCAACTTCAACGTGCTGCCAATCCGTATCGCCGCCCTGGTGGCCGGCGACATCACCCTCGACCCGAACCTGGGCAGCGCGCTGGCCATGGTGCTGGTGGGGCTGATGACCCTGGTGACGGTGGTCCATCAATGGCTGCTGAAAAGGAGCTACCATGCGCGCTGAATCACACAAGGGCGGCTGGTACCACCGCGCCGTGGTGTACCTGCTGTTCCTGATCCTGCTGTTGCCCCTGGCCGGCACTCTGCTCTACTCATTGGCTACCAGTTGGTCGGCGAGCCTGCTGCCCAGCGGCCTGACCCTCAAGTGGTACGTGCAACTGTGGAGCGAGCCGCGATTTCTCGCCGCCTTCGGCCAGTCGTTGATCGTCTGCGTGGGAGCGTTGGTACTGTCGGTGGTGCTGATCCTGCCGCTGCTGTTCGTGGTGCATTACCACTTCCCCAAGCTCGACGCGCTGATGAACATTCTCATCCTGCTGCCCTTCGCGGTGCCGCCGGTGGTGTCTTCGGTGGGGCTGCTGCAGTTGTACGGCAGCGGGCCGATGGCCATGGTCGGGACGCCGTGGATCCTGATCGGCTGCTATTTCACCATCGCCCTGCCCTTCATGTACCGGGCGATCACCAACAACCTGCAGGCGATCAACCTGCGCGACCTGATGGACGCCGCGCAACTGCTCGGCGCCAGCACCTGGCAAGCCGCCCTTCTGGTGGTGCTGCCCAATCTGCGCAAGGGCCTGATGGTGGCGTTGCTGCTGTCGTTTTCCTTCCTGTTCGGCGAATTCGTGTTCGCCAACCTGCTGGTCGGCACCCGCTACGAAACCCTGCAGGTCTACCTGAACAACATGCGCAACAGCAGCGGCCACTTCAACAGCGCGCTGGTGATCTCCTATTTCGCCTTCGTGCTGGTACTGACCTGGGTCGCCAACCGCCTGAACAAGGATAAATCCTGATGAGCTTCGTCAGTGTCCAGAAACTTCAAAAGAGCTACGCCGGCAGCCCGGTCTTCGAGAACATCGACTGCAACATCGAACGCGGCGAGTTCGTCACCCTGCTCGGCCCGTCGGGGTGCGGCAAGTCCACCCTGCTGCGCTGCATCGCCGGCCTGACACCTGTCGACAGCGGCCGTATCCTGCTCGACGGCCAGGACATCGTGCCACTCAGCCCGCAAAAGCGCGGGATCGGCATGGTGTTCCAGAGCTACGCGCTGTTCCCCAACATGACGGTTGAACAGAACGTTGCCTTTGGCCTGCGCATGCAGAAGGTCAAGGCCGAGGAGAGCCAGGCGCGTGTGCACGAGGCCTTGGAGTTGGTGGAGCTGGGCAGTTTTGCCGGGCGCTACCCGCACCAACTGTCGGGCGGCCAGTGCCAGCGCGTGGCGCTGGCCCGTTCGCTGGTCACCCGCCCGCGCCTGCTGCTGCTCGACGAGCCGCTGTCGGCGCTGGATGCGCGTATCCGTAAACACCTGCGCGAGCAGATCCGCGCGATCCAGCGCGAGCTGGGGCTGACCACCATCTTCGTCACCCACGACCAGGAAGAAGCGCTGACCATGTCGGACCGCATCGTCCTGATGAACCAGGGGCGCATCGTCCAGAGCGGCGACGCCGAAACCCTCTATACCGCACCTGTCGACCTGTTCGCCGCCGGTTTCATCGGCAACTACAACCTGCTCGACGCCGACAGCGCCAGCCGCCTGTTGCAGCGCTCGGTCAGCGCACGCCTGGCGATCCGTCCCGAGTCCATCAGCCTGGGCCTGGACGGTGAACTGGACGGCCAGATCCGCAGTCACAGCCTGCTCGGCAACGTGATCCGCTACCGTGTCGAATCGCGCGGCGTGGAGGTGGTGGTGGACGTGCTCAATCGCTCGTCTGCCGATCTGTATGCCGACGGGCAGCGCGTGTCGCTGTCGATCGACCCCACCGCGCTGCGGGAAGTGGCTTAAGGAGATTCAAGCAATGGCACTGGCGATTTTCGACCTGGACGAAACCCTGATCAACGGTGACTGCGCGTCGCTGTGGAGCGAACAGATGGCCCGGCTGGGCTGGGTGGACGGCAAGGAATTCCTGCGTCGCGACCATGAACTGATGGAGGCGTACGGCAAGGGTCACCTGCAGATGGAGGACTACATGGCGTTCAGCCTGGAGCCCATCGCCGGGCGCACGCTGGAAGAGGTCGAGCACCTGGTCGAGCCCTGGGTGGAGGATGTGATCGAGCCGATCATCTATGGCGATGCTTGCCACTGCATCGCCGAGCACCGTAAGAAAGGCGACCGCATCCTGATCATTTCCGCCTCTGGCACGCATCTTGTCGGACCGATCGCCGCACGCTTGGGCGTCGACGAATACCTGGCCATCGAGCTGGAGGCGATCAACGGCGTGTACACCGG
This sequence comes from Pseudomonas sp. NBRC 111143, assembly GCF_001320965.1. Taxonomy (NCBI): domain Bacteria; kingdom Pseudomonadati; phylum Pseudomonadota; class Gammaproteobacteria; order Pseudomonadales; family Pseudomonadaceae; genus Pseudomonas; species Pseudomonas sp. NBRC 111143. The sequence goes on from NZ_BCBT01000088.1 coordinate 10,072, forward strand.
CAAGACCCACGGCGTGCTGACCTACCGCGAGGGCAAGATCACTCGCTTGCTCGAGTGGCTGGACCAGGAGCAGGAGAACCTGGAAGGCGCGAGCTTCTATTCCGACTCGCGCAATGACCTACCGTTACTGCTGAAGGTCGACAAGCCGAACGTGGTCAATCCCGACGCCATTTTACGCGAACACGCTGAGATAAATGGCTGGCCGATACACCACTGGCAATGATGCCCAGGCGCTGAAATGCGGCCCGGCACCTAGCATTTCTGCTAGTTGTCGGCCTGCCGCCGCCGTTATGAAATACGTCCACTTGCCCACCGCCAAGAAGGACGATCGCAATGAACAAGCCGTTATCCGAACCCGTGGCCCCCTCCGATGAAGTGACCTATGTCTGGCCACGTACGGGGGTCAACCCAGGCGACCAGATCGAAATCTATGACGATGAAACGCGGGTCGGGACGTGCCTGGTGGACGAACATTTCACCCGCACCAAGCTAAGTTTGCGGATCAAGCGTGCCATCGTGCCCCAAGGTACCATCCCGACCAATTACGCCTTGGCCCCCATCATCATCCCTGGGCACACAGGACCGCTTCCCGATGGCGCATGGGGCATCAATATCGCAGCCGCCAAGGATAACTTCCCCCACAACGGCCTGCAGATCTTCATCAACCCCTGGGACGGCATGGCCGAACACGACACCGTGGATATCTTGATCGACGATGTGTCGGTAGCGTCCAAGCCAGTGCGTGAAAACGAAGTCAAGCAACAGGTCACGATGTTCGTCAAGCCAGAGCGGCTCAGTGATGGCGCACACACGATCAAGTACCGTATAACCCCGGTTATCGGCAGTCCAGATGCCTCACTGCCTCAAGACATTTTCGTCAAGTTGAACCGCCCCGGTGGTCAGGATCAGAACGGCGATATTCCCGGGCATTCGGAACTCACGTTCGAACTGCCACAGGCCATCATCGAGAACGGTGTGGGCCCAGACGACCTCGACCAAGGTGTGGATATCACCATCCACACACCTGGCAAGCCGCCGTATCCGAACGCAGCCGAAAATGATGAAATCCGCGTGGCCTGGGGTTGGGTCATCGTGATGCATACGGTAACTGCCCAACAAGCGGCGGGTACCGCGCCGATCGTCATCAACGTTGACCGAACAGTCATCGAGAAGGCCGGCGATTCCAACAGCCTGGCAGTAACCTTCGAAGTGTACGACGTGGTGCAGAACCGCTCCGAGGACTGGGCAGCGGAAAAACGAATCCTGGTTGATGTTGCGAGTTTGCGTATCGATTCGCCCACGATCGAAGAAACGGATTACGACGAACAGACCGGGCGCCAGTCCATCGACCTGGGCAAACATACCACCATCCGGGCAGGCGTCTATGTGCCCCCTTCCGGGTCCAACTTCGCAGTCGGTGACAAGGTCGAGATGCGCTTGCGGGGCACTACCGCAGAAGGCGAGGTGGTAGACGAAAAATACCCCCTCGCTGAAGTCACTCGTCTGGGCTATTTCCTGACGATTCCGCTCAGTTTCGAACACGTGCGCAGACTGGCCACTTCGCAGGCTATTTTTAGCTTCGAAGTCGTCAAAAAGGACAATTCGCCGAACATTCCATCCAAAGGCCTGTACGTAGCGATCGTCGGCGAACTGCCAACACTGGCGGCCCCTTCGGTGAAGGAAGTAGAAGGAAATGTGATCGACCCTGATCTGCCAGAGGCAACCGTATTGATCGAGTGGGATCAGAGCATGCGCAACGGCATGACGATCGAGCTCAAATGGCTGGGCACGCGCCCGGATACCAGCACCTATTTGCCAACGCTGGCCCCTCATACCATCAGCGGCAATGAAGAAACCGCCAAGCAACTGCGGCCGATTTACGTCGACGGCCATCATCTCAAGGAGATCGATGGCGGTACGCTGGAGCTCTACTATGTGCTGTACGATGATGTGAGACGGCAAGCAATAGGATCCCGCGAGTCCGCGCACTCGCCACTGTTCAGGGTCGGCGATCCTCGCGGAGAACTGGAAAAACCCAGCATCGAAGAAGTAATCGGTGGCGCACTCGATCCTGCCTTGCGGGAAGCGACCATGGTCGTGCCCAACTATCTCGGCAAGGTACGGCTGGACAAGATTCATATCGAATGGAAGCTGGATCCCCAGGGTGACGCGCTGTACACAGACTGGACCACAGTATCAACCACCAACGAAAGATTACCCATCAAGTTCTATATCGAAAAGTCAGTATTCGACTATTCGCAATACGAAGGCCAGAAGCTGTATGCGTCTTATTATGTGGTCCGCGCAAACAACAATGGGACGGCCCAATCGGATCATTTCGACTTTACCATCGGTGAACCCGCGGAAGGCGAACTGCCCGAACCTGAGATCGAGCTGATCGAGAACGGTAACCTCGACCTTGCCAAGGTACCAGATACCGGCGTCCTCACCCTGATGACCAAGTGGGCAGATATCGGAGCTGGCGACGGCTTGAAAGTCGTATGGACAGTTGACGGACAGGTTCAACCGATCGAAGTAATCGAAAGAGATATCAGCGGCAACGACCTCCTGAAGCCAAAGATCGAACGGACCTTCAAGAAAGCCACCGCCGAGGCTTCGGATGGCCTTGACGTGAATGTCCAGTACTTCGTCACGCGACTGGGGAAACGCCAATGATCACTGTAGATCCGATACCGTCAAGAAAACTCGGCTTCTCCGTGAGCTCAACTGGCCGGCCTGAACTGGTGGCCCCGGAAATTGTCGAGGCGCAGCAGGGTGTGCTCGACCCTGCACGGGTCCCGAACGGCGCCACCGTGCGAATCGGCGCCGAAGCCCAGGTCAAGACAGGCGACACTGTTGTGCTCCAGTTCAATGGCCAACCCGGAGCCGGGACCGCTGAGCTGAAAGAGACCGCCGATAAGGATGGTGCGTTCGACCTCATCGCCCCTCACGCGCTGGTACTGGCGAACGATGGCTTCAGTGTCACGCTGGAGTACAGCATCGAGCGCAACGGCGGCGGCACCGAAGGCCCCTCTGCAAACAGCACCTACAGCGTGAAAAGCAACTTGCAGCCCGGCAGCCTCAAAGTCATGGGCGCTCGCTGGTCACGAGGCTCGTACCGTGCGTCGGGCTCGTCGCGCTGGCTCATGGCTTTCGACAACAACACCAACCAGCCACTGCGCGCGCAATGGCAATACCTCGGCGATGCCACGTGGAGCGAACCTGCTTTCGCCTGGCGCGACATCGACCCGAGCCGGCCACTGCGGGTGCAATCCAGCACTGACCTGGTAATGCTCAACACGCCGAACCTGATCGGCAACGGTGTCGACACTACTATCACCGGCGATGCCGCCTTCGTCGCTCACCGTGTGAGCGGTGATGTGGTGGTCTGGGGCAACCCAGCCTTCGGCGGCGGGTCGCTGGGGGCCATTGGTACCATGACCGATATCGCCGAACTGAGCTGCACCGGCTCAGCCTTTGCTGCCCGCACCCACAGCGGGCAAGTAGTGGCATGGGGAACCCCCACCCAGGGCGGCACGACACCGGTGCCTGGGCGCACCTACGTGCAGGTGGTTGGCGCCAGTACGACATTCGCGGCAATCAATGACCAGGGCCGGGTACTTACCTGGGGGGCGGACACGACCGTGCCGACGCAAGGCGACCTTTCGACGCTCATCGCCACCGGCACCGCCTTCGCAGCCGTGCGCAAGACCAACGCCGTCGTGGCCTGGGGCACCCCTGCCGAGACCGGCACGGTGCCACCGCCGATCGACGGCTTCAATGACATCAAAGAGGTCATCGGCAACAACCAGGCCTTCGCGGCCTTGCATGGTGCCAACCGCGTGGTCGGCTGGGGGGTGGCGGAGGCGGGGGGCACAGTGCCCGAAGCCATTGCCTCGCTGACCGACGTGGTCGAGCTCAGTTGCGCCAATGCCCAGGCCTTCGCCTTGCGCCACGGCTCCGAAGCAGGCGGCTATTACGTGAAGACCTGGGGCGCCGCTGCCTATGGCGGCGTAGTCGACCCGATCATCGGCGGCTTCAAGGATATCCTGGCGGTGGTCAGTACCTGGCAGTCGTTTGCCGCCATTCGCGGCAATGGGCAGGTCAACCGGGTGGTCGCCTGGGGCGGAACGGAAGGGACAGGCGGCGTGGTGCCCGATGCGATCAGCGCCCTGACCGACATCGTGCAGGTCGCAGGGTCCTCCAAGGCCTTCGCCGCCTTGCGCCGCACGGGGGAGGTGGTGGCCTGGGGTGACTCCACGGTGGGTGGGCAGATCGACCCGCAGGTCGGCGCAAGGCTCAGAAATGTGCTGGCCATTTACTCCAACTCCCACGGTTTCGCCGCGTTGACCGCCGACAACAATGTCGTCACCTGGGGCCACCCAGCTGGCGGCGGCGACAGCAGCAGTGCGGACGAACGCCTGCAAGGCCTGGTTTCGTACCACGCACTGCCCGCCAGGATGCCAGCCTTCCGCGCTTTGAAGGCCCGCTGACCTCAACCAGCCAACCGGGCCGATCAGGCCCGGTCGACTACATAACCAGGAAAAAAGCTATGTTGATTGCATGGTTCAGGCGCCTGCTGCGCAGGCTCGCCGGTGCAGACACGCGTCCCGCTTCCCGCCACCAAGCCTTGCACCCACCCCGCGTAGATGAGGCCAACGGCGGTATCCTCGACCCGAAGAACGTGCCTGCCAACGGTGCCACGGTACGCATTGCAGCGTGGGAAACCCCCGAACTTCGCGACAGGGTGGACCTCACGGTGGCCGACTACAGCGACTATGTAGTGATTAGCAGCAATTGGGGCACCAAGGATGTGGTGTTCTACGACGTTCCGAAAAGCCTGTTCGAGGCAGCCCAAGGCAGCGAACTGGAGATCAGCTACACGGTGACGTTCAGCAAGGGTGGCAATGATAGCGCAGCAACCACCCTGACGATCACCGGCGGCTTTGACCAGGCGGCGCAAATCGACCTCACCGGCAGCGACTACGTGTCCATCTTCCAGCTGCCACCTGTGCAGATACCGGAACAGGCCCGCCTGCGCCGCGCGGCCGATTGGGGTAGTGCGCCGTATCAATACACCAGCAGTGACCCGGACATCGCCCAGGTCGACAATAACGGCGAAGTAACCGCACTGGCCAACGGCACCTGCCAGATCACCGCCACGGACAACAACCAGCAGGCGCAAACCTACCTCCTGACCATCACGGGCATGCGCGTGGTGCACTTTCTCAGTGCATCGACCGACTGGCAGGGCATGCAAGCAGCCTGTGCGGTCGCGGGGCTGGTACCTGTGCCGTTGGCTGACCTCAAACGGCTGTGGCAAGGCTACTACCCCGATACCGGGCCGGTCGCCGAACATGCCGGCTGGCTCGATTATCCCTTCTGGACGGCTGATGTACTGGGTGCGCAAACCGCATGGGCATACGACCTTAATGGCGGCGATAGCAACGCCAATGCCAGCAGCCACGACATCGAAACGCAACTGCAAGCCCTGGGCTTAGCCAGCTGACCCGTACGAGAACAGACGCCATGAAACCGTCTCTGACGCAACGCCTGCTGTGCTTGGCCGGCCT
>NZ_BCBT01000089.1:0-14773 GCF_001320965.1 Pseudomonas sp. NBRC 111143
ACCTGTGGGAGCGGGCTCGTCCCGCGATAGGGCCGGCACATTCAGCAAAAAATCTCCCTGGCAACCAGCCACAGCCTCGCTACCTTGAGCACAGGAAGATGTTCAAGGAGAAAGCATGGATCGCCCTCATTCCAGCCTGTTGCGCCGTGGCCGTTTTTCCGAGCCCGGCAGAATCTATCTGCTCACCACCGTCACGCGCTCCCGCCAGCCTTTTTTCCAGTTTCTGCGTCCGGCACGTGCAGTCGTCCAGCAACTGCGTCACGCCGAAGAGGAACAGTCATGTCGCTCTCTGGCCTGGGTTGTGATGCCGGATCATCTCCACTGGCTGATCGAGTTGCGCACTGGGACGCTAGGGGCGTTGATGCGCAGGTTCAAGTCCAGGACCAGTCATGCGCTTTACCAGACAGGTGGGGGTACAGGGCGGATCTGGCAGCCTGGGAACCAGGACAGGGCTATCCGCAGGGAGGAGGATGTTCAGGCCGTGGCGCGTTACATCGTTTCCAACCCGCTGCGTGCGGGGCTGGTTGGGAGTGTGCGGGAGTATTCGCACTGGGATGCTGTTTGGTTGTAAGTGCCGGCCCTATCGCGGGACGAGCCCGCTCCCACAGGTAACCACCCTCCTAAAGACCGGTGGAGCACCTGTGGGAGCGGGCTCGTCCCGCGATAGGGCCCGGCAAATCACCTCAACAATAGAGATATAAGATAACATTCCAAAATCAACTCAACTTCAGCTAAAGCCCCATGCCATCCACTCCACCCTCTTCCCGCCTGCACAGCATCGACGCCCTGCGCGGCCTGGTCATCTTGTTCATGCTACTGGACCACGTGCGCGAAACCTTCTTCCTGCATCGCCAGGTCAGCGACCCGATGACCATCGACGCCACCGAACCCGCGCTGTTCGCCAGCCGCACACTCGCTCATCTGTGTGCCCCGGTGTTCGTCCTGCTGACCGGCTTGAGCGCCTGGCTCTACGGCGAAAAGCACCAGGGCCTGGGCGATGTCTCGGCGTTCCTGTTCAAGCGCGGGCTGTTCCTGGTGGTGCTGGAGTTCACCCTGGTCAACTTCGCCTGGACCTTCCAGCTGCCGCCCAGCGTGATCTACCTGCAAGTGATCTGGGCGATCGGCCTGAGCATGATCGTCCTGTCGCTGCTGGTGTGGCTGCCGCGCCCGTTGCTGATGGCCCTGGGTGTAATCATCATCGCCGGCCACAACCTGCTCGACGGCCTGCACTTTGCCCCCGGTACGCTGCTGCACGCACCCTGGGCGATTCTGCATGATCGCGGCTGGCTCGAGGTATCGCAGAACCTGCGCCTGCGGACCTCCTATCCACTGCTGCCCTGGATCGGCGTGATCGCCGTGGGCTATGCATTGGGGCCATGGTTCGCGCGTGGCAGCGATACCGCCAAGCGCCAGCGTCAGTTGCTGTTCGCCGGTAGCGCTGCGCTGGTGGGTTTCGTCGCGCTGCGTCTGCTCAACGGCTACGGCGAGGCCCAGTGGCAGCTCTACCCCGCTCTGACGCAGACCCTGATGAGCCTGCTCAACATCACCAAGTACCCACCGTCGCTGCTGTTCCTGCTGCTGACCCTGGGTGTCGGCCTGTTGCTGCTGCGAGCCTTCGAACGCGCCGGCCAGGCACGCTGGATCGGCGTGCTGACCGTGTTCGGCAGTGCACCGATGTTCTTCTACCTGCTGCACCTTTACGCACTGAAAGCCCTCTACCTGGCCAGCGTCGGCCTGTTCGGGCACAACCAGGGCGAGTACTTCGGTTTCGATAGCGTGGCCGCAGTGTGGCTGGTTGCAGCGTTGCTGGCCGCCGCCCTGTACTGGCCGGTGCGGCAGTTCGCCGGATTCAAGGCCCGCCGCCGAGACATTCGCTGGCTCAAGTATCTGTGAGCGAAAGCGCCCGAATCGTTTACCATCGCCGCTCCCAACGACGGAAAACCCCGAGATGAACAGGATGATTCAGTTCGTGGTGGTGGTCGTGCTCTGCACGGCCATCGGCACGCTCTGCGAACACTTTGGCGTGAACCAGTACCTCAAATGGCTGCTGATGGCGTTGCCCGCGATCGTCTGGGTGCGCTTGCGCAATCCGATGAAGGACTGATCCCGGGCGACCCAGGGCTCAGTAGTTCGAACGGTCGTAGCCCGATCCGTCGGTTGCGCGGATGAACGCGTCGTAGTAACTGACCAGGTTGCTGCCCTTTTCATAAAGGACGGTGGCAAAGTCGCTCGGTGCGACATTGCCCTGTTCCCAGAACCGGTTCATGTCACCGGAAAGCAGGTAGGGCAGGTACTCTTCGTTGACGGTATCGCTGTGAAGATGCGAGCGGCCGAAGTACAGCGCCGAGATCAGGGCAATCTGATCCTCGGCCTCCAGGTTCGATAGAAACGCCTGGGCGTCTTCGGACGAAGCGAAGGGCAGAACTGGCACGATGCCACCAATCAAGTGGTCGATATGCATGGAGGTCTCCTTGGTCGGTACGGCCCGTATTAACCGAGCGCAACAGGCCCCACGTCAAAAACGCCGTGTTGAGCCGCTACCTGGCAGCGCAGGACACTTGCCCACGACCTTTCCCACACTGCCGTGCCTGCGGGCCTTGCAGTAAACTCACTTCCCTCGAACCTCCAGAGCCACCCCCATGCCTCGCCTGCCGAAACTGCTGCTGCCCTTGCTGTTGCTCGCCACCCTCGCCGCCTGCGACCAGAAACCCACCCGCGAAGAGCGGATCCTGGCCAACCTGCCGTTGCAGGAAGCCTACGACCACAACATCGAGCGCATGGCCCAACTGCTGGCGATGACCCACCCGCAGGTGCCGCAGGACAAGATCAAGGACGTGCTGCGCAAGCACCTTACCGTCGACGACCAGCGCAAGGACCTGTTCAAGCTCTACAGCGAGAAGAACTTCAGCGATGCCGAGTTCGACACCATCGTTGCAGCCACCCAGGACCCACAGAAAGCCCGGCAGTTGGGCGAGAGCGAGGAAGGCAAGCGCCTGAGCGAGAAACTGACCGGTTTGATGCGCGCCACAGCGCAGGACAAACACGTACAGGCATTGGCTGAAGAGCGCATGCAGCAGGTGGAAGACGAACTGTCGGAGCTGAGCGCACCCGGCAAATGAAATCCGCCAGCGGCCCGTTCGTTTCGCCCCGTAGCTGACTGCACGCATTCCGAGTAATGTTGCGCAAATCGACTTCCCAGTGAGTTCCGGATTGCCACACGCCAAGAAAGGCCTGCGCCTGGACCTGCGCACGCTCATCCTCCTGTTGTCGACACTCACCGCCGTGGTGATGCTGCTGACCAGCTACTTCGCCAGCTATCGGGTGCAGCGACAACTGCTGATCGATCACTCCCTGGAATCGAACTTGGTATATGCAGCCAAGCTGGCCTCGATCACCCAACTGTTCCTGGAGGGCGCGCTCAAGCAGCTCGCGTTCAGTGCCGACACCAGCGGAGGGACGCTTGACGACACGGCCCGCCTGCAACGCGAAAGTGAACGCCTGCTGGCCCAGAGCAATGCCTTCAACTCCACCTTCTTCGTCGACAGCGAAGGTGTCCTGCGGGCGATCTCGCCCGCGCCCCTGCGCACCATGCTCGGACAACACCTGGAAACGCCGGGGTCACTGGAAGCGCTGCGTGAGCGCCGGGCGCTGATCTCGACGCCGTTCATTTCCAAGGCCAACAACCTGGTGGTGGTCGCCTCGCAGCCGATCTTCGCCAAGGACGGGCGCTACCTGGGTTATGTCGGCGGCAGCCTCTATCTGCGCCAGCACAACATCTTCAACAGCCTGCTGGGCGAACATTTCTATCAGGATGGCTCCTACCTCTACGTGGTCGATCATAACCGCCGCCTGCTCTATCATCCCGACGCCGAACGGGTGGGCACGGTGGTGAATGACAACCCGCTGATCAATCAATTGCACCAAAAGCGCAGCGGCACCCAACAGTTCACCAACAGCCTGGGCAAGGAAATGATCGCAGGCTTCGCCACGGTGCCGATCAGCGGCTGGGGCATCGTCGCCCAGCAGCCGCTGGCACAGACCGTGCAACCGTCGCAGCGGCTGATCCTCAACGTGGTCGGCATTTCCGTACCGCTTGCCCTGCTCGGCGGCCTTGCCCTGTGGTGGCTCGCGCTGACCATCACCCGACCACTCTGGCAATTGGCTGCCGGCGCCCGCAGCCTGGACAAGGCCGACACCCAAGAGCGCATCCATGCCGTGCGTGCCTGGTATTTCGAGGCCGCCGAGCTCAAGCGCGCCCTGCTGTTCGGGTTGAACCTGTTGCAGGAGCGCATCGGGCGCCTGAACCGGGATGTACAGACCGACCCGCTCACCGGCCTTGGCAACCGTCGCCACCTGGACCTGAGCTTGTCGCTGCTGCAGGCCGATAACCGCAGCTTCTGCGTCATCGTCCTGGATATCGATCACTTCAAGCGAGTCAACGACCAGCATGGCCACGACATCGGCGACCAGGTACTGCGCTCGCTGGCCGAGCTGATGCGCACCTGTTGCCGCGAAGGCGATGTGCTGTGCCGCATCGGCGGCGAGGAGTTCCTCATGCTGCTGCCCGGTGCCAGCCTGGACGTGGCAATGAATGTCGCCGAACGCCTGCGCCGGATCGTCGCCGAAACACCGATCGCCCCGGTGGGTACGGTGACCATCTCGCTGGGGGTCGCGCATTGTGCAAGCGACGAACAAGATCCGGCGCTGGCCCTGAATCAGGCCGACCGCGCCCTCTACGTCGCCAAGCGCAGCGGCCGCAACCGCGTGGAAGCGAGCCAGGCCTGATCGCGCGGATCGCTTGCCGTCATGCCGCTGTCCAAGCTGACCGTACCCCTTCAGGAAATGTCCCATGCCGCGCCTCGGTTTCGCTTGCCAGTACCGCCATCCTCACCGCGACCAATCGATCAAGACGCTGGAGGCCTTCGAACGCGCCTTCAATCCGCGCACCACCACGCTGCGATGGCTGTCTGGCGCGACCCAGGAAGCGGCACGTGCCAAGTTGCTGGAGCTGGTGGAGCACAACCTCGATGCCCAACTGCGCCTGCTCGACTATGTGGCCGAGCTGCCGCCGATGTTGCACATGATGCGCCTGTCCAGCGACCTGTTGCCGCTGTACAGCCACCCCGAGGTGGCCGCCTTCTACCGCGACCCACCCGTCCAGGCGATGCTGGAGCAACGTTTCGCGCGCATCGGCGATTTCGCCCGAGCGCACGACATCCGACTGTCGTTCCATCCCGGCCAGTACTGCGTGCTCGGCTCGGACCGCCCCGAAGTGGTCGAGAACAGCCTGGCCGAGTTCGAGTACCACGCCGACATGATCCGCATGATGGGCTACGGCCGGCGCTTCCAGGACTTCAAGTGCAATATCCATATCGCCGGTCGCCTGGGTGCAGCGGGCGTGCGCGCCGTCTGGCCGCGACTGTCGCAGGAGGCGCGTAATGTCATCACGTTCGAGAACGACGAAAAGACCTATGGCGTGGACGATTGCCTGGCCCTGGCCGACCTTGCGCCTGTGGTGCTCGACATCCATCACTGCTGGATCCATGAAAATGACTACATCGACCCGCACGACCCGCGGGTTGCGCGGATCATCGACAGCTGGCGCGGCGTGCGGCCGACCATGCACTACTCGCAACCACCCGAGCGCCTGCAGGAACTGGGCTTTTGCGCCGGGGAAAAACTGACGATCAACATGCTGCTCAAGCAGGTCAGCAAGCGCGATCTCTACCAGCACAGCGAACGTATGTGGAACGACTGGACCAATCGCTATGCCCTGCAGTTCATCGAGCGCTTCGACATCATGTTCGAGGCCAAGCACAAGAACCTGGCCACGCTGGATTTCTTCGAGCGCTATATTCAAGCACCCCAGTGACTGCGACCTCCGGTCGATCCATCCGCACATCGACACTGCGCCAAAGCCTTAACAAGGGTAAACCTTTGGACAGGAGATCGACCATGATCGGCAAACGCATACACGCAAGCCTCTTCGCATTGTGTCTGGCCACGGCCGCCCCACTGGCGCTGGCAGCCACCGACATGAACGACCAGCGCGCACCGGGTCAACAGCCCCACGGCAGCGGCACCATGCAGGACAACGGCAGTGGCACTGGCACCGGCAGTGGCTCCGGCACGCCGGGTGACGGCATGGGCTCCGGCAGCGGTGGAACCGATCGCAACGATACCAATGGCACTGGCGGCGACGGCACTCGCAGCGGCTCGACCAGTGGCGGTACCGGCGGCGGCATCGGCGGAGGGGGTTCCGGTGGATCTGGGGGTTCCGGATCGGGCGGCAGCGGCAGCTAGCGCTTTCGCCGCCTGCAGCTCGAAAACCGCAAACCAGCGCAATCCATGTGTAGCTCATGTGGGAGCTTCATGTGGTAGCAACTGTCTTGTTCGAAATCTGAAGACCAGCCCAATCCCTGAGGGAGCGGCGGTTCGGCGCTCCGACTTGTCCCGCGATCACCGGCAGAGCCGGTGCCATGCACCGCGGTGTGCTTTTCGCAGGCAAGTCGCGGCACCGGATCACCGCCACCAGGGCCTGCGCTGGTCTTCAAGGCAATGGCTCGTACAAGGCCCGCTGCACAGCTATGACCTGCCCTCATACCCTCTTGATTTCTTCTCCCTACTGCCTCCCCGCGCCGGCCTGATAAAAATCCTCACGACTGGCGACCGCCAGCACTGCTCGCCCAAAAACAACAAAGAGCGTCGCACCATGCCTGCATTGCAGATATCCCTTCGCCCTTGTTGCGTGCCGAGCACCTGATTTCGCGCCTCGCGCGGCAGGCGCCGCCGAGGCTTCGTTCATCCAGTGAGAGATCGAGGTTTTGTCATGAAGCAACTTGCCCTGTACATCGGCGAAGGTTTTGAAGGTCCCGGCGTCAACGCCGCGCACATCAACATCATGATGGGGCCACGCAACGGCCCGGCCGGCCAGGCCTTCGCCAACAGCCTGGCGTCCCCGAGCCAGGGCCACTGCCCGTTCATGGTCATCGCCCAGCCGAACATCCCGGTCAAACCCATGACCCTGTACGTCAACAAGGCGGTGATCGCCGGCGACCTGCACGCCAACGCCACCTGGGGCGCGTCCCAGGCCGGTATCGCCAAGGCGGTCACCGAAGCCTTGCTCGATGGCACCCTGCCGGCCGAAGCCGAGGATGAATGGGCCATCGTCACCGCCAACTGGGTCAACCCGGCCTGCGACGATCTCGATGCCGTCTACCTGAACAACTACAACGCCTGCCGCACCGCGATCCGCGCCGCCCTCCAGGGCCTGCCGGCGCGTGCGCAGCTGGCCGATGTGGTCAATCAGATCGCCAACCCCTTCTACACCCCGAAAGCCTGAGGTCCGACCATGCAATACATCCGTCTGGGCCACTCCGGCCTGCAGGTTTCCAAGCTGTGCCTCGGCACCATGAACATGGGCACCCCGCAGTGGAAGCCGTGGATCTTCGACGAAGCGGCCAGCGAGCCAATCGTGCGCCACGCGCTGGACAAAGGGGTCAATTTCATCGACCTGGCCGACTTCTATTCCGCCGGCGTCGGCGAGGAAGTGGTCGGGCGTATCCTCAAGCGCCTGGTACGGCGTGACGACGTGGTAGTGACGACGAAGGTCGGTTACGGCACACGCAGCGGCATCAACGCCAGTGGCCATTCGCGCAAGCACATCCTCGACGGCATCGACGCCTCGCTGCAGCGCGCCGGCATGGATTACTTCGACGTCTACATGCTGCATTTCTTCGACGTGAACACCCCCGTCGAAGAAACCATGGAAGCGCTCAACGATATCGTCCGCGCCGGCAAGGCCCGTTACATCGGAGTCTCGACCATGCTCACCGGGCAACTGGCGAAAATTCTCCTGGCCTGCGAGCGCCATGGTTGGGCCAAGCCGATCAACATGCAGTTGCAGCTCAACTGCGCCTACCGCGAAGAAGAACGCGAGATGATTCCGTTCTGCCGCGATCAGGGCCTGGGCGTCTCGGTGTTCAGTCCGCTGGCCCGCGGCCTGCTGACTGGGGACGCACAGTCGACCCGCAACCAGACCGACTTCTTCACCCAGCAGATGTACAGCGACGAAGCCTCGTTCGCCATCGCCCGTTCGGTACAGCGCGTGGCCCAGCGTCACGGCGTGTCCAACGCCCAGGTGGCCCAGGCCTGGGTCCTGCAACACCCGGGCGTGGACAGCATGCTGGTCGGCGCCGACTCCACCGCGCAATTCGACAGCGCCCTCGCGGCCCTGGACATGCGCCTGGACGAAGAAGACTTGTATGAACTGGAGCGCAACTACACGCCCTGCGACCTGATCAACGACTACACCGCCGGCAAGCGCATCCTGCGCGTCGGTCGTCCGCCACGTGGCGACTTCGCGATCCAGGAGGCGGTGGCATGAGTACGTTGCTCAAGGCGGGTCACTACATCGACGGGCAATGGCTCAGTGGCGCTGCCACCTATCCAGTGCTCAACCCGGCCACCGGTGAAACCCTCGCCCAGGTGCCGCGCGGCGGCGCCGAGGAAACCCAGGCGGCCATCGCTGCTGCCGAACGCGCCCTGCCCGCCTGGCGAGGCAAGCTGGCCAAGGAGCGTGCGCAGATCCTGCGCCGTTGGTCTGAGCTGATGCTCGAGCAGCGCGACGCCCTCGCCACCCTGCTAAGCCGCGAGCAAGGCAAGCCGCTGGCCGAAGCCAAGGGCGAAGTGGCCTATGCAGCAAGCTTTCTCGAATGGTTCGCCGAGGAAGGTCGACGCGTGTACGGTGACGTCATTCCTACCCCCAAGGCCGACGCGCGGGTGCTGGTGACCAAGGAGCCAATCGGTGTGGTGGCGGCGATCACGCCATGGAACTTCCCGCTGGCGATGGTCACCCGCAAGGTCGGCCCGGCCCTGGCGGCCGGCTGCACGCTGATCCTCAAGCCCTCCGAAGAGACGCCACTGTCGGCCTTCGCCCTGGCGCTGCTGGCCGAACAGGCCGGCGTACCGGCAGGTGTGTTCAACATCGTTTCCGGCGACGCCCCGGCCATCGGTGGCGCCCTGCAGGCCTCCACGGTGGTGCGCAAGCTGTCGTTCACAGGCTCCACCCGCACTGGCAAGCTGCTGATGCGCCAGGCCGCCGACACTTTGAAAAAGGTGTCGCTGGAACTGGGCGGCAATGCCCCGTTCATCGTCTTCGACGATGCCGACCTCGACGCCGCCGTGCGCGGAGCGATGGCCTCGAAGTTCCGCAATACCGGGCAGACCTGCGTATGCGTCAACCGCTTCTATATCCAGGACGGTGTGTACGAAGCCTTCACCCACAAGCTCGCCGAAGCCGTGCAGGCCTTGCGCGTCGGTGAGGCGCTGCAGGGCGAGACCGAGCAAGGGCCGCTGATCAACGCTGCGGCCCTGGCCAAGGTCGAGCAGCACGTGGGCGATGCCCTGGAGCACGGCGCACGCCTGCTCTGTGGTGGCCGTCGGCATGCGCTGGGCGGCACCTTCTACGAGCCGACGGTGCTGGCCGAAGCCACTACAGAGATGCTGATCGCCAACGAGGAGACCTTCGGCCCGGTGGCTGCCTGCTTCCGTTTCCAGGATGAAGCCCAGGTCCTGCGCCTGGCCAACGACACGCCCTATGGGCTGTCGGCGTACTTCTACAGCCGCGACATCGGCCGTGTCTGGCGCATGGCCGAGGGCCTGGAGGCCGGGATCGTCGGCGTCAACGAAGGGATCATCTCCACCGAGGTGGCGCCGTTTGGTGGCATCAAGGAGTCGGGCATGGGCCGCGAAGGCTCCAGGTACGGCCTGGAGGATTACCTGGAGATCAAGTACGTGCTGATGGGTGGGCTAAACAGCTGATCCAGCCCTGTAGACGCGGCCTTGTGCCGCGTCTACACGTATCGCGCGCGACTCAGAGCAACGCCCCTGACCCAAACAATAACAACGAGGTGTCAACATGACGGGACAGACAATCAAGATCGACGACCTGCCGATCGGACGTTTTCATATCAAGATCGCCGGTCTGACCTTCGGCGCGCATTTCACCGACGGCTATATCCTCGGCCTGATCGGCATCGCCTTTACCCTGATCAATCCGCAGATGCAGTTGAGCCCGTTCTGGCAAGGACTGATCGGCGCCTCGGCGCTGCTCGGGCTGTTTCTGGGCAGCCTGTTCTTCGGCTGGATCTCCGACCGATTGGGGCGGCAGAAAATTTTCCTGATCAGTTTCGTGCTGATCACCCTCGCCTCGGTGATGCAGTTCTTCGTCGAGACGGCGACGCAGCTGTTCCTCTGCAGGGTATTGATCGGCATCGGGCTTGGCGGCGACTTCAGCGTCGGCCACGCCATGCTCGCCGAGTTCTCGCCACGCAAGCACCGTGGCGTGCTGCTGGGCTCGTTCAGCGTCATCTGGACCTTCGGCTATGTCGCCGCGACTTTCGTCGGCACCGCCCTGCTGCCGCTGGGCGACGACGCCTGGCGCTGGATGCTGGCGTCCTCGGCCATTCCGGCAGCCATGATTCTCATCGCCCGCATCGGCACGCCGGAATCGCCACGCTGGCTGATGCACCAGGGCCGCGCCGAGGAAGCCCGGGCCATCGTGCGCAAGCACCTGGGTGCCAACGTGGTGCTCGACGACGAAATCGCCCGCCCCAGCCACAGCGGTTTCGCCGCGCTGTTCAGCCGTGAGTACCGCAAGCGCACAGCGTTCAACTGCCTGTTCTTCATCTGCATCGTCATGCCTTACTTCGCCATCTACACCTTCCTGCCGGCGATCCTGCAGAAGATGGGGCTGGCCGAAGGCTTCGGCACCGAGATGATGCTCAATGCCCTGCTGATCGTCGGCGCGCTGCTGGGGATCTGGTGCACCATCAAGTTCAGCCGCCGAGGCTTTCTGATCAACAGCTTCCTGATCCTGGCGGCGGCGCTGTTCCTGCTGGTGCTGATGCCGAGCAGCATGGCCTGGGCGATGGTGGCGCTGTTCGGGCTGTTCACCCTGGTGCTGTCGGCGGTGAGCAACTTGGTCGGGGTGTACCCGGCCGAGAGCTTCCCCACCGAAGTGCGCGCCAGCGGCATCGGCTTGGCCACTGCCGCAAGCCGGCTGGGATCGGCGATCAGTACCTTCCTGCTGCCGGTGAGCGTGGCAGGGATCGGCCTGAACCCGACCATGGCGATCCTCGCCGGGATCCTGCTGTTCGGGGCGCTGGTGTCGATGGCCTGGGCACCGGAGACCAAGAGCCTGTCGTTGGCCGAGGCCTGTCGAGGCGAGGAGAACCCGGCGCCTGCGGGCAAGGTGGCGGCGGTCTGATCGGACAGTGTTGCTTCTTCGCGGGCAAGCCCGCGAAGAAGACGCCGCAATCTCAAGGATTGCTCACCACTGCCAGCCAATCGGCAAAGCGCTCCACCTTGGACAACCCGCGCTTGTCGCCCGGTACCTCCAGCCAATAGCCATAAGGCCCGATCACCTCCACCGGGGTGATCGGCACAAGGCTGCCGCTGGCCAATTCGCGCTCGATCATCTGCCGGTCGATCACCGCCAGGCCGCCGCCGGCCAGCGCGGTATGGATCACCTGGTCCAGGGTGCTGAACTCGATACCGCTGTCGGCATCGACATCGCTGCGCCCGGTGGCCGCCAGCCAGTTCTCCCACACCCGCAGGCGGCGGCCTTCATGGAGAATGTGCAGCAGCGGGTGATCGCGCAGGCACGGCTCGCGGCCGTCCTGGAACAGCTCGGGGCTGGCCACGGCGATGTGCCGTTCCATCACCAGCAGGCGGCGGTTGCCCGTGCCCTCGCCTTCGCGGCTGAACAGGATGCGGCAATCGAGCTCGCCGGGGTGTTCCTCGTCGCGTTGGCTGGTGACGCTGAGGCTGATGTCCGGGTAGCGCTGCATGAAACCGCGCAGGCGTGGCGACAGCCAGCGGGTGGCCCAGGTCGGTGGCGCGAGGATGCGCAGACGCTGGCGCAGATTGGGCACGCGCACCGCCTCCAGCGCCCGCTCGATGCGATCGAAGGCCTCGCCCAGGTGCGGGGCCAGGGCGTTGCCGGCGTCGGTCAGGGTCAAGCCGCGCGGCCCCCGAACGAACAGCACCACGCCCAGGTAATCCTCCAGCTGCTTGATCTGTCGGCTGATGGCGCCCTGGGTGACGTTCAGCGCATCGGCGGCGCGATTGAAGCTGCGGTGGCGGGCAACTTCCTCGAAGACCTTGAGCATGTTCAAAGGCGGCAGGGTGCGCATGGTGGGGCTCTGCTGATCGTTGTTTTTGTAGGGCGATTCTACAGGCGCGCGACTGCCTGCAAACATGCATTTTTCTCGGGTTACCGCTGCGTAATGCTCGTTTGTGCCGGGGCACGGGCGTTGGATAGGGTCGCCCCAATCGCGGGACAAGTCGCAGCGGCGAACCGCCGCCCCCACAGATACAGCGGTGCGCTCATGTACGGCGCGGTACATGTGGGAGCGGGCTTGTCCCGCGATCGGGCTGCACAGCGGCCCCAATAACGACAAGAAACCACCAAAGGTGCCTCCACCCATGCCCGCACTTCCGTTGCGTCACACCCTGCTTCCCGCCCTGCTGACCCTCAGCGCCGCCGCCCACGCCGTGCCGATCACCGAGAACCTCGACGTCGGCGGTGCGATCCGCGCACGCTTCGACCACGACCCCGACCGCAAGATCGACAAGGCCGGCCTGGACACCATCATGCTGCGCGCCAACTACGATTCGGACAGCTGGATCGGCGCCGTGCGCTACCGCTTCTATGGCAAGGCCTACCCCTACCAGTACACCGACAAGGTCGGCGACATCCAGTTCGCCGAGTACGCCTGGGTCGGCTACAAGTTCGACGAGAACCGCCAGGTCCAGGTCGGCCTGAACAAGATCCCCTTCGGCCTGCAGCCGTACTTCGGCAGCACCTTCTACGAGACCCTCGGCAACGTGATTGGCCTGGAGGACGTCGAGGCGGTGGGCGCCAAGTACATCCACCAGCAAGGCGACTGGAACCTGCAACTGGGTCTCTACGGACGCCCCGCCTGGCCTGGCCGCGGCACCAGCAACGGCACCACCTACTCCAGCGTGGTGACCTCAGCCGACGACTATGTCGCCAACGGCAGCCGCAACCAGGAGCGCCAGATCGCCGTGGCGCGCCTGGCGCGCTCGTTCAAGCTCGGCGACTGGCAATCGGAGGCCGGCATCTCGGGCCTGACCTCGCGCCTGGAAAACCGCGACACCCACGACGACGGCCGGCGCAATGTGATCGGCGTGCACTACCTGGGCAAGAACGGCCCCTGGGGCGTGCAAATGCTTGCCGCGCGCCAGCAGATGTCGCCACGCAACCCGGACAACAGCGAGCGAGTGACCTTCGGTGGCTACGACGGCACCTACAACGTCGCCAGTCGCGGTAACCTGTACGTCGGCGACCTCAGCTACAGCGTGCCCGGCACCTTTCTCGGCGACTGGGTCAGCGGAGTCACGCTGTATGGCAACTACAGCCGCTTCGACAAGTCCGCCAGCGGCTTCGACAGCTCCGAACGCTTCATCCTCGGCACCTCGTTCTCGGTGCGCAGCTTCTACATCGCGGTGGAGTGGCTCAACGGACGCAACGACCCGTACATCGGCGGCAGCAGCTACACCGAAAGCCTCGCCCAGGGCGGCACCGACCATTGGGAGAACCAGCTGTACATGAACATCGGCTATTACTTCTGAAACCCCGGGCCGCTGTGCGGCCCCACTCCCACCAGGAGACCCGGCGAGTGAAACGCAAGATCCCGGCACTCAACGCCCTCAAAGCCTTCGAGGTGGCCGGCAGCACCGGCAGCTTCACCCGCGCCGCCGAACTGCTCAATGTCACCCAGAGCGCGGTCAGCCGCCAGGTGCGGCAGCTTGAAGAGCAGCTTGGCGAATCGCTGTTGCAGCGCCGCCACCATCACCTGCAGCTCACCGACGCCGGGCGTACGCTGCTCAATGCACTGCAGCAATCGTTCGACCGCATCGAGCTGACCGTACGCGGCATCCAGCAACGCCAGCACCCCACGCGCATCCGCCTCAACGCCCCGCCAACCTTTGCCAGCCGCTGGCTGCTGCCGCGCCTTGGGCGCCTGCGCGAGGCGTGTCCGGGCCTGGAGGTGACGCTGACTACCCAACTGCATGACAACCTCGCGGAAATCGCCACGCTCGACTGCGCGATCCGTTTCGGCAATGGCGAATGGGATGGCCTGGACAGTTCACTGCTGATGCACGAACGGCACATCGCGGTGTGCTCGCCCTCGCTGCTGGCACAGCAGGAGGAGCGCCGAGTCGACCTGCACCATATGACCTTGCTGCATGTCCTGGCCCGCGAGGACCAACGCTTCCTGACCTGGCGCCACTGGCTGGACGCCGCCAGGATCCAGGGCGTGGACCTGCGTGGCGGCTATGAATTCGACCTGCTGGACATGGCCATCCGCGCCGCCATCGACGGGCTCGGCATCACCATCGCCGACCGGCAGATGGTCGCCAGGGAGCTGGCTGCCGGGCAACTGGTGCAGGTGCTGGACGTGCAGGTCGACGGCCACCAGTCGTACTGGTTCGTGACCCGACCGGACCAGCAACTGCCCGCGCATGTGGAGCAGTTTCGCGAGTGGCTGATGCAGGAGGTGTGGCTGGCCGAGCGCAACCTGGGTGGGCCATCGGAGGTGGCGGTCTGCGAATAGGCGCCGCCGCCATCGCGGGGCAAGTCGCGGCGCCGAACCGCCTACAACAGCCCCGCAACTTCTGAATACTGCTCCAGTTACCTGTTGAGCAACTGTCTTGCTCAAAAATCCAAGGCCTGCCCAGTCCC
>NZ_BCBT01000090.1:0-11781 GCF_001320965.1 Pseudomonas sp. NBRC 111143
AATTTTCCATCAGCGCCAACACACTAAGCAACCATCAGAAAATTTTGACTGTACGCCAAAAAATTCGCATCTACCAGCATCTAAACAGGCGTTGCAGGGCAATCGCATGAACGCCTGCCGATTTGAATGAGTCCTTTCCCAGCGGGCATCCTGAGCGCCTCTCTACTCAGGATGCCCTGCAATGTCGCATCACATACCAATCTCCGATGTTCTGGTCGCCATCAATGATCCCCGTCAGCAGGGCAAGATTCGTCACGACCTGGTCGAAA
Organism: Pseudomonas sp. NBRC 111143; assembly: GCF_001320965.1. Taxonomy (NCBI): domain Bacteria; kingdom Pseudomonadati; phylum Pseudomonadota; class Gammaproteobacteria; order Pseudomonadales; family Pseudomonadaceae; genus Pseudomonas; species Pseudomonas sp. NBRC 111143. The sequence continues at coordinate 270 of NZ_BCBT01000090.1, forward strand.
CACTGGTCGTGGCTATCTGCGGCGTGCTTGCCGGCGCTGACACCTTCATCGAAATCGAACTCTGGGCTGAGCAGCGGCTGGACTGGTTCCGCCGTATTCTGAAACTACCCCACGGCATTCCCTCACACGACACCTTTGGACGGCTATTCAGCCTGATCGATCCAGAGGAGTTCGAGCAGGCCTTCCGCTGTTGGGTTGCGGCGATCCTACCGGCCCTTTCTCCGCAAGTGGTTGCCCTAGACGGCAAGACCAGTCGCCGCTCCGGCAAGAAAAACACGGCCCCGTTGCACCTGGTCAGCGCTTTTGCGGCTGATTCAGGGCTGATTCTCGGGCAGAGGGCGACCTCCCAGAAGTCCAACGAGAAGACCGCCATTCCTGAGCTGCTGGCCACACTGGCGCTTGAGGGCTGCACCGTGACGATCGATGCCATGGGTACCCAGCCGGACATTGCACAGGCCATTCTCGATCGCGGGGCGCACTATCTGCTGGCCATCAAGGGAAACCAGCCGAAGCTGGCCGAAGCGATCGATGACTTCGCTGACACCTTTTTGGACGGCGATCCTGCCCGGGTACCCCATGCGCACTTCGAGCATGTCGAGAAGGACCATGGCCGGCTGGAGGTTCGTCGCAGCCATGTTTTCGACCAACTCCAGTGCCTGCCACAGCCAGAACGCTGGCCAGGACTGCGCACTTTCGTGATGCTGGAGTCCGAGCGGACTGTGGGCAACCAGACCAGCCTGGAGCGCCGTTACTACATCAGCAGTCTTGCTCCGGATGCAGAGCGCATCGCACATGCCATCAGGGCGCACTGGGGCGTGGAGAACCGCGTCCACTGGTGCATGGATGTCATTTTTGGTGACGATCAGATGCGGATCCGAACCGGGCATGCTGCCCACAACATGGCCGTTCTCAAGCAACTTACATTGAATTTGATCCGGTTGGATCCGGTCAAGCGCAAGGGTGGCATCAAGGCACGAAGGCTGATTGCTGCAACCTCTGATGATTATCGGGCTGAACTATTAGGTCTCAGGTGAGCTTCATGCGATTGCCTTGACAGGCGTTGTTGATTATCATAAAACACTGACACTGTATTATATAATCGTGCTTTTGTGTTATTTTTTTAATATTTACTGATTACGTACTTGCTTAACCACTCAGTTGCGCTAGAATTAATAGACGCGAAATTTAAATCTCTAATTTTCCAACACTTAGTAAAACCTCGTTTGCCATCCCACTACCATTGTAGGAGCAAATCAGGAGACATAAAAAATTAGCGGTAGCGTGCCTGGCCCTCTAGATAAGTATTGGAGACTGTAATGAAGTTTGAAAAGTCACAGACAGCAATCGACCACCTGACTCCCGAGCAACACCGAATTACCCAGGAGGCGGGCACCGAAAGGCCCTTCACGGGCGAGTACAACGACAACAAGGAGCCTGGCATCTACGTCGACATAGTGTCGGGAGAGCCACTGTTCGCTTCGACGGACAAGTTCGATTCGGGTACTGGCTGGCCCAGCTTCACCAAGCCGATCGTTTCGGCAAACGTGAACGAGGTGCGGGACAGCGCACACGGCATGGTCCGGACGGAGGTCAGGTCAGTACACGCAGACAGTCATCTCGGCCATGTGTTCCCCGATGGTCCTTCCGACCGCGGCGGTCTGCGGTACTGCATCAACTCAGCGTCCCTTCGCTTCATCCCGCGCGACGAGATGGAGTCCGAGGGATACGGTGAATATCTCGATCAAGTAGAGGAGGCTTAACATGCATCAGCGCGCTGTTCTCGCAGGAGGATGTTTCTGGGGCATGCAGGATCTGATCCGCAAGCGGCCCGGCATCATCTCGACCCGTGTGGGTTACACGGGCGGCGATATTCCGAACGCCACGTATCGTAATCACGGCACGCATGCCGAGGGGATCGAGATTGTCTTCGACCCGACAGTGACGAGCTACCGGAACATCCTGGAATTCTTCTTCCAGATCCACGATCCGACGACGCTGAACCGCCAGGGCAATGATCGTGGGCTCTCCTACCGGTCGGGCATCTATTATGTCGACGAGGAGCAGAAGCGCGTCGCCGAGGATACGATCGCCGATGTGGATGCCTCGGGGCTGTGGGATGGCAAAGTGGTGACCGAGGTCCAGCCGGTCGGCGAGTTCTGGGAGGCCGAGCCCGATCACCAGGATTATCTGGAGAAGCGCCCGGGCGGCTACACCTGCCACTTCGTCCGTCCCGGCTGGGTGCTTCCGAAGCGCCAAAAGGTTGACGACGTACAGCCAGCGGCCGGGACCGCGGCGGAATAGGCTTCACTGCCGTTGCCACTGCGCCGATCCGGTCCGCAATCTTCGTGACCGCGTCGTTCAGCGACGCGGTCATCGAACCCTACTTCAGAGTGACGGCTCGTTCCAGTCAGTCGCCATCGCAACACCAGGATCGCAGATTTATGCCAGACCTCTCGTCCTTTCCGATCACGCAGCGCTGGCCGGCATCTCATCCCGATCGCCTGCAACTCTACGCAGCCCCTACGCCCAATGGCGTCAAGGTCTCGATCATGCTTGAGGAGACTGGCCTGGCGTACGAGCCCCACCTGATCGACATCTCGAACAACGAGTCGAAGGATCCGGCGTTCGTGTCGCTGAACCCGAACGGACGCATACCGGCGATCATCGATCCGGCTGGCCCTGACGGTAGACCCATCGCCTTATGGGAATCCGGTGCGATCCTCCTCTATCTGGCCGACAAGACGGGTCAGTTCATCTCCACCGAACCAGGCCAGCGTTACGAGACCCTAGCGTGGGTGTTCTTTCAGATGTCGGCCATCGGGCCGATGTTCGGTCAGCTCGGCTTCTTCCTGCGATTTGGCGGCAAGGACTATGAGGACAAGCGGCCGCAACAGCGCTTTATCGACGAATCCACGCGTCTGCTGGGGATTCTGGATCGCCGGCTGGAAGGCCGCGACTGGATCGTCGACGACTATTCGATCGCGGACATCGCGACGCTCGGCTGGGTGAATGCGCTGGTGGAATTCTACGCTGCGGGTGACATCCTTGGCCTCAGCAGCTTTTCGAACGTCCGCGCATGGCTTGGACGCGGGCTGGCTCGACCGGCCGTCCAGCGTGGCCTCCACATTCCCGCGAGGCCAGCATGAGCATCATCGCCGCCTATTATTACAACGAAGGCAAGCGAGTTCGCGAAATCGCGCTCGATGAGCACGTCAAGTTGGGCGAGAGTCGCTCGGGCTTCTGCTGGATCGCGCTTAGCGAACCCACCCCCGAGGAACTACTCGCGATCCAAAGGACATATAATCTTCATCCGTTGGCGATCGACAACGCGATGCACCCGCTGTGCCCGCCCAAGCTCGAGGTCTACAACGATGAGTTGTACGTCGTCGCGCAGACCGCCGAGCTGGTCGGCGACCGGATCAGCTACGGCAAGATGGCGATCTTCACCGGTCACAATCACCTTATCACCGTGCGGCACGGCAATGCCGGAGCGCTGGGCAAACTTCGGGAGCAACTCGAGGCATCGCCGACGCAGTTCGGCAAGGGTGTCGACTATGTGCTGCACGCGATCTTGCATCGCGTGGTCGACCAGTATCTGCCCATCTTCGAAATGATCGAGGACGACGTCCTGGCGATGGAGCGACGGTCGCTGCACGATTTCCTCGGGCCAGAAGAGGTGGCGCGAATCTTCGAACTAAGGTCCGAACTCACGCGGTTCCAGCGCACGCTCGGGGCTATGGCCGAGCTGGTGCGAAAGCTCGTTCGCGGCCACTTTCCCTGCATCAGCGCCGAAATGACACCATATTTCCACGACGTCGCGGACCATGTCCACCGCGTGCAGTCCATGGTCGACGGCCTCCTGCTTGTCCTGTCCACGGTCTTTGAGGCCAGCAGCCTTCTTGAAGCGCAAAGGACGGGGGTGATCACCCGCCAGCTGGCGGCTTGGGCGGCAATACTGGCAGTCCCGACGGCGATCGCTGGAATATACGGCATGAACTTTAAGCACATGCCGGAGCTGGACACGGCCTACGGATACTTTGTCGTGCTCGGAGTGATAGCGATATCGTGCGTTTTCCTATTTGTGCGCTTCAAGAAGGCTAAGTGGCTGTGAATACTGCCCATCGTTTTCTTCGCCGTCATCTGACGGTTACAGCGGGCCTTATACGGAAGCTTGTCCAATCCAACTCAAGATGAAGGTGCGTCCATGACATAGCAGCTGACCGACGCTCTACAAGCAGTTCAGTCCTTCATCGCCAAGGGCTAAGACCGCGAATAGCGCGTCAAGGACAGCAATCTCGTCGATCTCGAGCCAGGATCAACCATCGGTCCGTGCGGCATCTGCGTCGACGCGGCGTTTCGCCTCGGAAGCGGTGATGATGGCGATAACGCCTCCACCCTCTACGCGATCACCGATCCGGCGACCGAGCATAAGGGCCTGTTGATCGACGTGTTCGATGAAATCTGCTACCGCGACCCAGTTCAAGAGTCGGGACCTCAATGTAGAAGAAGTTGACTAACGAGCATTCGCGTCATCCGATCAAGCAAGCTGGAGACATTTATGAAAGCCATTGGTTACAAGGTTCCGGGACCCATCGCCGCGGATGCCGCGCTGGTCGACATCAATCTGCCTCGGCCTGTCGCTGCAGGATACGATATCCTGGTTGAGGTGAAGGCCGTCTCGGTCAACCCGGTCGACTACAAGGTCCGCAACAGCACGCCGCCGGCAGATGGCGATTGGAAGGTGCTGGGATGGGATGCCGCCGGGATTGTGCGCGAGGTCGGCCCCGACGTCACGCAGTTCGAGTTAGGCGACGAGGTCTATTATGCCGGATCGATCACACGGCCCGGTACCAATGCGGAGTTCCATCTCGTCGACGCCCGGATTGTCGGTCACAAACCTGCGTCGCTCTCCTGGGCGGAAGCGGCGGCGCTGCCGCTGACGACGTTGACGGCCTGGGAGGCGATGTTCGACCGCCTGGACGTGGCGAAGCCCGTACCCGGTGCGGCGGAGGCGATCCTCATCATCGGTGGCGCGGGCGGGGTTGGGTCGATCGCCGTCCAGATCGCGCGACAGCGCACGGACCTCACCGTCATCGCCACAGCCTCTCGACCGGAAACCCAAGAGTGGGTAAGAGGGCTTGGAGCTCACCACGTCATCGACCATTCTCGTCCGCTCGCGCCACAGATCGCCGAACTCGGCATCGGTGCTCCCGCTTTCGTCTTTTCGACCACACATACCGAGCAACATGTCGCCGACATCGCCGAACTGATCGCCCCACAAGGACGGTTCGGACTGATCGACGATCCCAAGGCATTCGATATCATGGTTTTCAAGCGCAAGGCGGTGTCGATCCACCACGAGCTGATGTTCACGCGGTCGATCTACGGCACGCCCGACATGAATGAGCAGGGCGAGATTCTGGATGCAATGGCAGCGCTGGTTGACGACGGCAAAATCCGCACGACGCTGACCCGGCGACTGTCGCCGATCAATGCCGCCAATCTGAAGACGGTGCATGCACTGATCGAAAGTGGCGCGGCTAAAGGCAAGATCGTCCTCGAAGGCTTCTAACGACCGCGATCGCCAAACATCTTGTCCAACCTCAAAAAGCCGAACGGGTTATGCCCCAGCGATGAGAATCCCATGACCAAATCTATTGCCACCGCCTCGATCAACCGCGAAACCGCAGTCGCCCTCATCGACGCGGCGCTCGCTGCGGCCCGTGCCATCGGCATCCCGGCTGCCGTCGCCGTCGTCGACGCCACCGGTAACCTGCGCGCGTTCGAGCGCACCGACGATGCGCCGTTCCTTACCGTCGATGTTGCCATCGACAAGGCCTGGAGTTCCGCCTCGTTTGGGTTCCCGACCCATGTCTGGAACGACTATGTGACCAACGATCCAAAAGTGGCGCCGCTAGCCTATCGCCCTCGGATGGTCGCTGTCGGCGGCGGTTATCCGATTCTGGAGGATGGGAAGTTGATCGGCGGCATAGGCATCTCCGGAGGCAACTATCAGCAGGATCAGGATGCGTGCGTCGAGGCACTCATGAAAATCGGGTTCCAGTTGCCAGCCTGACGACTGTGAGGCCATCACCGGTGGTAATGGCCAACAGATCCAACCTTTGAGAGGCCTAATGATGGAAGCGTTCGTCGTCTTTACGCGGGAAGAAACCAGCGACCCACATGCACTCGCAACCTATTCTGCAGGCGTCGGACCATCGTTCGATGGTCACGACGTTACCTTTCTCGCCGCTTATGGCGCGATCCAGCATTTGGAGGGGCCGCCCATCGAAGGGGCCGTAATCTTGCGTTTCCCGACGATGCAGGCCGCTCGCGACTGGTATGACAGTCCCGCCTACCAAACCATCGCTGCTCAACGCTTTGCCGGTTCCCGTTACCGCGCCTTTATCATTGAAGGGCGGCGGTGACATACCGACAGAAGCACTTCGGCGCTGACCACGAGGTATCGGCGTGTGAACTCGCATCTTGGGAATCTGTGGGGGGGACCAAGACAGCGGCGCTAGGGGCTCATATCGTCGATCGGATCAGAGAGTTGCTCGGCGAGAATGGGTTATCTATTGCCGAGCTGACGGAGCGGAGCCGCCCTCTCCCAACGGATTGATTCAATCGTTGACGCTCCTCCTATCCGGATCCGGGTTTTCGCACGCTGATCAACAGAGTTACAGCGCGCAACGCCTGTAGTGGGCATCAGGGGATGGGTGGCAATCAGGATGATTGCCCACCTTCCAACGATTAACCTTGCTCAAGTTGCTTCACTAGTCGCTCCGCGTCGAGATGGAAGTCCGAGAAAACAATGCTACCGCCAGCGTCGATAACCGTAAACCACGGAGTTCCTCGTGTGCGGTAGTCTTCCATGAAGGTTGGAAACGGCGAGCCGGTCGGTTGCTCGTCGTGACCGAAAACGATAGGAAGCTCATACTTGAGCTGGTTCACGCGCAACTTCTCGAAGGTATTCTCATGCGTTCCTTCGAAGACGGTCTGGATCACTGCGAACCCCACGTCTTTTGAGCTCAACGCTGCATGCAACTTTTGTAGCGTCGGAAACCCATGCAAATGGCAACCTTGGCACCAATGCTGGAAGGCAAACAAGATTTTCGGGCCGGGCCCGATATCTGACAGTTTGAACGGCGCGATACTTTCCCCATCTTTGCCAATCCATTTTTGCACCCGCAGCTCAGGCGCTTGTCGTTCGATCTCGTTCATCTGATCCTCCAACCCCGATACAGAAGCTTAGTGGATGATCGCGCGTCGCGACGGTGCGCGAACGTCCGACCTTATTTTCCCTATTTCCTGAAGCCAGAATAGATCAGATCGACATTTCGTCCTTAATATACTCAAGCTGCCGGCGAGCGCGAACTGGGCAACCATGCGCTGGTGAGCCTTGAGCTTTGCACGCTGCCCATCCGTTTGAGAGCGAACCTGCAACTTCCGCTCCGCATACCGCAGATCAGCGTACGCAGCCTTGGGGTTATCTACCCTATAGCCATTGGGTATTGGGAATCATGCTGGCCTGACGCTATGTTCGATACGCGATTTTTTACGATGATAGAGCATCTGTATCTGATTTTTAGTCGATTGGCTTATTCGGCGGATGTGCGGGCAAATGCTTTACGCAGAGTACTGAAATGAAGGCCGGCTTCGGTCTGCCGTATCGAGCAAGAGGGGTCACTATGGTCACCAGAGGTTTCACCGGTCGCGGTTCAGGCGACCAGTCCGATCGGATTCCGCCAGGTCAGCATCTGGTGGAGGATTTCCCTGTTCTGTCGGCCGGCCCTACGCCGAGGGTAGAGCCCTCCGACTGGAAATTCACAGTCAAAATTGGTCCGAAGCCCGTCAAAACGTGGAATTGGGGCGAATTCAACACTCTACCAAAGACCCAGGTGACAAAGGATATTCACTGCGTCACCTCTTGGTCCAAACTGGATACCGTTTGGGAGGGTGTACTCATTGAAGACATCCTTGCAGATGCAGAGCTTGATCGGCCTACCGATTTCGTCTTGGCGCACTGCTACGATAATTATTCGACAAACGTCCCTCTGACGGATCTGCTTTCCGGGAAAGCGATGGTCGCCCTCAGTTATGCGGGCAAGCCACTTTCCCGCGATCATGGGGGGCCGGCGCGTCTTCTAGTGCCGCACCTTTACTTCTGGAAATCCGCCAAATGGGTGAATGCGCTGCAATTCACGACGCGTGACGAGGCCGGCTTTTGGGAGCTGCACGGCTATCACATCTACGGCGATCCGTGGCGCGAACAACGATACACCCATGACTGAAAACGAAGCGCAAGTCCGTTCGTGGCAATCATGCGTGATCGACGACATCATCCAGCAAACACCGAGTATCAAGAGCTTCTTCCTTCGGTTGAGCAAGCCGTTCGCGCACACCGCAGGTCAGCACGTCGATATCCGGCTGACCGCGCCCGACGGCTACAGTGCAATGCGCAGCTACTCGATCGGGTCATCGGCAGTTTCGACCCCGATCGTCGAGATAGCTATCGAGCGCATGCCGGATGCCGAAGTTTCGCCGTTTTTTCACGACATCGCGGCGATTGGTGACGAAATCGAAGTTCGCGGTCCGCTCGGTGGCCATTTCCTTTGGCCTGAGCCTGCCATAGATCCGGTTCTGTTGATCGGGGGAGGCTCCGGCCTCGTGCCGTTGATGGCAATGATCCGGCAGCGCCGCGCATTGGCCCAAGCCGTTCCGACAGCGTTGCTCCTGTCCGCACGAACCGCCGAGGACGTTCTCTTCTCAGAAGAACTTCATTGCATCGAAATCAGCGATCCGGCGTTCGTCCTGGCGCTCGCGATTACGCGCGAGAAACCGGTTCGCGCATCGGACTTTGCGCGACGGATCGACGGCATGATGGTCCAAGAAATTCTAACCAGGCTTCAGGGAAAGCCGACGCAAGTGTTCGTCTGCGGGTCTAACGGATTCGTCAACATCGCAACCGATAGCGCGCTGCTGGCGGGCTTGGACGCCTCCATCATCAAGACGGAGCGCTACGGGGGCTAGCGGCGCGAGCTATCTCACGTCGCGCCGATCGTAGACGTGCGCCCTGGGAAGCTTTGGCGATCAACGTGAACCGTTTTGCCGAACACAGTCTTCGTACCCCCCGGCCTCTAGAACGCCTTCGCTCGCGATACCTGGCTCGACATCAAGCTCAATTTGAAAGTTCCTGCACTATCCGTCGTCCTGATATGCTCGACCAGCATGATGGGCGATTCGAGCGGGACCGCTTCCGTCCCAATCGAGGCTCGGTTACCTTAGAGCATCGGCTCGGCGCTACAGGAGGCGCGTGCGGCCTCTGCCTGGCGGTGAAAGCACTTTGGGCCATGTCGCCTGGATAGCGGCCAATCGTCAGCATCTGCTCCGATGTCGGCCAAGGTGCAGTCGCCATCTTTGAACGCCGCGAATTGGAGATCAACGCCATGACAGCGATCCGCGTGCAACTGCCGGAGATGCAATATGACAACTGATGTATTGCTGTACACCACGAATTGGTGCCCGTTCTGCCGCCGAGCGAAGGCGCTCCTCAAGGAAAAGGGCGTGCGATGGAAGGAGCTCGATATTGAGGCGGATCCGGCTCACCGGCAGGCCATGGCGGAAGCGTCGGGGCGAAGCTCCGTGCCGCAGATCTTCATCAATGGCACCCTTATCGGTGGCTCCGATGAGCTATTCGCGCTCGATGTCAGAGGCGAGCTCGACAAACTTCTCGGACGCAACCCGCCTGCCACCTGAGGAGGTGCGGCTTGGGGCAGCCAGCCCGCGAGCCTTCGCCGGTTGATGAATACAAAAGGAGAGTCCGTTGGTCTCAGCCATCTGGAAAGACACTACTATCGCCACAAGCGACGAAACAGTCATCGTCGAGGGAAATCACTACTTCCCACCGTCAGGAGTCGACCTGAGCCTGCTTGAGATGAGCCCGCACACATCTGTCTGTCCGATCAAAGGCGCCGCGCGCTTCTTTCATGTTCGCGCGGGTGACGCGCTCAACGTGAACGCCGCTTGGACCTATCCCGCCCCCACTCCGGATGCCGAGGGTATCCGGGATTACATCGCTTTCTGGAAAGGCGTGGACGTTGCCTAGCAGACTGGACGGACGACTTCGCTGATAGCCATGCGGGCGCCGACATCTCAATTATCCTGCCCACCCCGGGCCTCGTCGGCTGCAGGAATCTGCCCGGCACCTTAGCGCGACCCGGCACTGGCGGTCTCGCACCCGCCGCGCCTCTGTTCTATCAATAAGGATGGATGACATGGAGCATTCCGAGTTCGATGCCGCTTTCGCGAAGCTTGCGGAGGGATACAGAGAAGGGACTTATGAAGGCCGGCGTTTCAGCTTGATCGTCCGGCGATCTGGGGACGGACGTCGCAACAGTCTGTTCGCCAGGGAGTTGGACGGGACTGACATTGTCAGCTTCAACCTCTTCCGCGTTACATCAGATAGGACATTGTTGAAGCCGTGCGAAATGTCCGCCGAAAAGGTCGTAGCGTTCGTGCTGGAGTTCCGACCGGACACCTGACGGGCAGAAGAAGATCCCGGCCAACCGGCGCGCCTGCGACGGCCGGCTATCTAAGGCTGCGCAAGCCTATAGCCGCAGCTCATTGCACTTCGTCTGGCGAGGAATTCAACATCGATACGTCGCCATCCGCGGGGATATCGGTACAGGCGCCCGTGTAAGCCAGATTGAGAAATCCTAAGCGATGACTAACACCAATGACGCCACCCTTCCGACACATTCTATTCTTGAGGAATGCACAGCGATGGCTGTCGTCAACGCTCTGAAGATTATTCTGAAGAACAGCTACGCGATCTACCTTAAGACAAAAAATGCCACTCGGGCGCATCCCGCCCCTACTTCAGGGACTTTCACTTGCTTCTCGCTCTGTCACTCACAGCATCGGCACGCCCATGACGCATGGTATCCAGGCCTCATAATTTTCCCATATAACCTTCTTGTCTTTTGCGCACCCAGAAAGACTCGAGGCTTTAACTGGACAGATGAGCCCTCGAGGGTAGTGTTCACCTGATTGGCTTTCTCATATCTGATGTTGATTCGCACAGTGTGCCAACCAGGTGATAGTTTCAAAAAACCTGCGCTTCAGAGCGAATTAGACGATCTTCGATAAGAGCGATCCGCCTCAAAATCCAAAACATCTAACATTGTCCTAGAGCCATATTTGTACCTAGTACTATGGCGCTCCCATTAACACATTTGATGATGCACAGAAAACTTAGCTCATGATAGCTTTCAGCTAACAGCTATTCGGAAGCCCGAAAGGATTCAACCGTTTAAGCGTGAACCGTCGATTATAAATACTTTCGTAAGTTAGCTTTAAAGGACGCTTTTAGTCCTTGTAAATACGCATTACGACTCCACAGCTACCAAATCCATACGGCGCCAGCAACCATTAAAACACCCGACACTACTAAAACAATAGTAGAGGCGCGATTGCTGCCTTTCAAAGTATGACCAACACCCACATCCAT
>NZ_BCBT01000091.1:0-11636 GCF_001320965.1 Pseudomonas sp. NBRC 111143
AACACCGCGGAGCATGGCACCGGCTACGCCGGTGATCGCGGGACAAGCCCGCTCCCACAGGGATTGGGCTGGCCTTGGATTTTTGAGCAAGACAGGTGCCCACAGGTACCGCGCCGATTTCAGAGTCGTTGGGGTACCCGCAGGAGTGGCGGTTCGGCGCCCCGCTTGCCCGCGAAGCAGTCCCCACCACCCCCAAGTAACATGCATTTAAAGCACATTACCCCCACGCATTAATCGTTTGTTCCCCGCCCCTGCCTGCGACAAATTGTTCGCCATAACCCACAAGAAAAACCGCTGCGCCAGCGCCGCCCCGTGCCCGCTAGCCAGCCCCTTGTGGGCCCGTTCACCCCGCAAGCGGACAATTTCATGCGTACAGAGCACAACTTCATCGACGGTCGCTTCGTCGTCGCCCCCGAGCAACCCGCCCTGAGCGTGTTCGACCCGGCCACCGACGTGCAGGTCGGCAGCGTCAGCGCCGCCAGCCCTGCCCAGGCGATCCAGGCCGTCGAAGCCGCCAGCCGCGCCCAGCGCAGCTGGGCTGCCCTGCCCTCGATCGAGCGTGCCCAGCACCTGCGCCGCCTGGCCGATGCCCTCGAAGCCTGCGCCGACGACATCGGTGCAGCGCTGGCCTGCGAATCCGGCAAGGCCCCCGGCGAAGCCCGCAACGAGGCGCTGTACGCCGCCGAGATCACCCGTTACCACGCCGAATGGGCACGTCGCATCGAAGGCGAAGTGATCCCCAGCGACACCCGCGACGAAACCCTCCTGCTCAAGCGCGAAGCCATCGGCGTGGTCGCCTGCCTGATCCCGTTCAACTACCCGGTCTACACCTTGCTGCGCAAGGTTGCCCCGGCGCTGATCGCCGGTAACACCGTCGTCGTGCGCCCAAGCAACAACACCCCGCTGTCGGCCTTCGCCATCGCCCGCGCCGTGCAACAGGCACAACTGCCCGACGGGGTGATCAACATCCTGGCCATGCAGCACGATGTCGCCGCCACCCTCTGCACCCAGCCGGCGGTCGGCATGATCACCCTCACCGGCAGCGTGCGCGCCGGGCGCACGGTGCTCGAATACTGCAAGGCCAACATCGCCAAGCCCTCGCTGGAGCTGGGCGGCAAGACCCCGGCCATCATCGAGGCCGATGCCGATCTGGAGGCCGCTGCCGCCGCCATCGTCGCCTCCAAGACCACCCACTGCGGCCAACTGTGCACCGCCATCGAGCGCGTCTATGTGCAGGCCAGCGTGCACCAGCGCTTCCTTGACCTGCTGCGCGACAAGTTCGCCGCCGTGCGCATCGGCAACCGCGCCGAGGATGCCGCCTGCATGGGCCCGCTGATCAGTGCAGGCTCGCGCGAGGAGATCCACGCCAAGGTGCAGCGCGCCGTGGCGGCCGGGGCCCGTATCGAAGCCGGCGGCTACCTGCCCGAGGGCCCAGGCAATTTCTACCCCGCGACCCTGCTCAGCGCTTGCCGCCAGGACATGGAAATCGTCCAGGAAGAGACCTTCGGCCCGGTGCTGCCGGTACTGGCCTACGACACCCTCGACGAGGCCCTGGCCATGGCCAACGACCACCAGTTCGGGCTGTCGTCGGTGCTCTACAGCGAGAACTACCGCAGCGCCATGAAGCTGGCCAACGCCATCGAGGCTGGCGAGCTGTACGTCAACCGCACGCCTGCCGATCCGTACCAGGGCTACCACGCCGGCTGGAAACGCTCGGGGTTGGGCGGCGATGACGGCAAGCACGGCATGCTCGAATTCACCCAGACCCGCCTGGTGGTCCTCAAGTACTGACCCGCGCAGGGCACGCTGCCTGCGTGCCCTGCTCCACTGCCCGGCGACAACCCCGACGACAGATCCGCCCACGAGAACAACAATGAAAAAAACAATAAACCCCGAGGCGCTCAGCGTGCCCAGCACTTCTGCCAACTTCTCACGCTACCTGCAACTGGCCCTGCTGGTGCTGGCCGCTGGCGCCATCTACCCGATGCTGTACCTGCGCCAGGTGTACCAGAGCACCATGCTCGAGGCGCTGTCGATCAGCAACAGCGAGCTGGGCTACCTGTACTCGATCCTCGGCACCGCCTTCCTGGTCAGCTACCTGCCCAGCGGCTGGCTCGCCGACCGCATTTCACCGCGTTTCCTGATCAGCTTCTCGCTGGTCGGCACCGGCCTGCTCGGCGTCTGGTACGCCCAGTTGCCAGGCTTCGAAGCACTGCTGGCGATCTTCTGCGGCTTTGGCATCACCACCGGCCTGACCTTCTGGGCCTCGCTGATCAAGCGAGTCAAGATGATCGCGGGTGAAAGCGAACAAGGCCGCTTCTTCGGTGTGCTCGATGGCGGCCGTGGCCTGGTCGAGGCGCTGTTGGCGACCATCGCCATCGCGCTGTTCGCCCAGGTCGCCGACAGTGCCGGTGGCAGCGCCGTGGGCCTGACCCGGGTCATCCACTTCTATGCCGCCTGCTGCGTGATCCTGGGCCTGGCGCTGATGCTGGTGCGCGACCCGCAGGTCAAGAGCAGCGCCCAGCAGGCCCGCGAAAAGGCCAACCTGCTGCACGACCTGCGCACCCTGATGGCGATCCCGGAACTGTGGCTGGTCACTGCCATCGTGTTCTGCGGCTACCACTTCTTCTGGGCCACCTACAGCTTCTCGGCCTACCTGCAGGAGGGTGGCTTCGGCCTCAGCGCCACCGCCGCCGGCCTGATCACCACCATCAAGCTGTGGATGCGCCCGCTGGGCGGCATCGGCGGCGGCTGGTTGGGTGACCGCTTCTCCAAGACCGGTGTGCTGGCCTGGGCCATGGTCCTCGCCGCCGTCGGCATGATCGGCCTGATCGTGCTGCCGAGCCTGCGGGTGCTGGGCGTGCTGGTGTTCCTGGTGATCTTCATCGGCCTGATGACCTACGCCATCCGCGGCCTGTACTGGGCCATCCTCGACGACTGCCAGGTGCCGCTGCGGGTCACGGGCCTGGCGATCGGCATCATCTCCCTGGTCGGCTACTCGCCTGACGTGTTCCTGCCCCTGCTCAACGGCTGGATCATCGATCACTTCCCAGGCTTCCTCGGCTACCAGATCTACTTCTCCTACGTCGTGGTGATGGGCCTGCTCGGCGTCGTCGCCACCCTCATCCTGAACAAACGCATCAAGTCCAAGGCGGGCAAAGCATGAAGATCGTATCCCTGCAAACCCACGTGGTGGCCGTGCCACCGCCGCATGTCGGCGGCATGTACTGGCTGTTCGTCACCCTCAAGACCGACTGCGGCATCGAGGGCGTCGGCGAGATCTACGCCGCGACCTTCCATCCGCGCGCCATGGTGCCGGTCATCGAGGATGTGTTCGAGCGCTACCTGCTCGACCAGGACCCGCACCATATCGAGCGCTTCTTCCGCCGCGCCTACTCCAGCGGTTTCACCCAGCGCCCGGACCTGACCATGATGGGCGTGGTCAGCGGCCTGGAAATGGCCTGCTGGGACATCATCGGCAAGGCCGCGAACAAGCCGGTCTACGAGCTGCTCGGCGGCCAGGTGCACGAGCGCCTGCGCTCCTACACCTACCTCTACCCAGTCAACGCCCAGGGCGAGTACGACTACAGCGACCCGGACCTGGCCGCCGAGTGCGCCGTGCAGAACATGCAACTGGGCTTCACCGCGCTCAAATTCGACCCGGCCGGCCCCTACACCGCGTTCTCCGGCCATCAGCTGTCGCTGGAGGTGCTGGAGCGCTGCGAAACCTTCTGCAAGCGCATCCGTGAAGCGGTGGGCAACCGTTGCGACCTGCTGTTCGGCACCCACGGGCAGATGGTGCCGTCGTCGGCGATCCGCCTGGCCAAGCGCCTGGAAAAATACGATCCGCTGTGGTTCGAAGAGCCGATCCCACCGGGCCAGGAAGAAGCCATGGCTCAGGTCGCGGCCAAGACCAGCATTCCGATTGCCACCGGCGAGCGCCTGACCACCAAGTACGAGTTCTTCAAGCTGCTGCAGGCGGGCGGTGCGTCGATCCTGCAAATGAACGTCGGACGCTGCGGCGGCCTGCTCGAAGGCAAGAAGATCGCCAGCATGGCCGAGGCCTACTACGCGCAGATCGCCCCGCACCTCTACAACGGCCCGATCGGCGCGGCGGCGAGCTTCCAGCTGGCGGCCTGCACGCCGAACTTCCTGATCCAGGAAAGCATCGGCACCTGGGATGGCTTCCACGCCGAAATCCTCAAGAAGCCTCTGCAATGGGAGGACGGCTACATCATCCCTTCCCGCGAGCCGGGCCTCGGGGTCGAGCTGGACATGGACGTGGTACGGCGTCACTCGGGCTACCAAGGCGAGCGCCTGCACCTGCAGATGGCGCCGCATCCGGTCGACGTCAAGGACGTCTCGCCGGCCAAAGGTTGAGCGTCAAGCCGCCCCGGCCTCGGGGCGGCCCTCTATTCACAGGGTTAGCGATACATGAACGATTTTGACTACATCATCGCCGGCGCAGGCTCGGCTGGCTGCATCCTCGCCGCGCGCCTGAGCGAGTCGGGGCGCCACAGCGTGCTGCTGCTCGAAGCCGGCGGCAAGGACAGCTCGCCATGGTTCAAGCTGCCGGTGGGCTTCGCCAAGCTCTACTACAACCCCACCTTCAACTGGATGTACTACACCCAGCCCCAGGCCCATCTGGCCGGGCGCAACCTGTATGCGCCGCGCGGCAAGGTGCAAGGGGGTTCCGGTTCGATCAACGCGATGATCTACGTACGCGGCCAGGCTCATGATTTCGATGACTGGGCCGCCAATGGCGCCGAGGGCTGGTCGTTCAAGGACGTGCTGCCGTATTTTCGCAAGCTCGAATCGCACCCGGCCGGGGCCAGCGAATACCACGGTGCCAGCGGGCCGATCGGCATCACCCCGATGAGGGGCCAGGCCCATCCTATCTGCGATGTGTTTCTCGAAGGCTGCGAGCAACTGGGCTACCCGCGCAGCGAAGACTTCAACGGCAAGCACTTCGAAGGCGCCGGCATCTACGACGTCAACGTGCGTGACGGCCAACGCAGCTCCAGCAGCTTCGCCTACCTGCACCCGGCGCTGGGGCGCCCGAACCTGCACATCGAGCATCACGCCTTGGTCGAACAGGTGCTGCTCGAGGGCAAGCGCGCGGTCGGCGTCCGCATTTCGCAGAACGGCGTAGCGCGCGAGTTTCGTGCCCGCCGCGAGGTAATCCTGGCGGCAGGTGCGGTAGACACGCCCAAGATCCTGCAACTGTCCGGCATCGGTGACCGCGCCCTGCTCGACCGGCACGGCATCGACACCCGCCACCACCTGCCGGCCGTGGGCAAGAACCTGCAGGACCACCTGTGCGTGAGCTACTACTACAAGGCCAATATCCCGACCCTAAACGATGTGTTCGGCTCGCTGTTGGGCAAGCTCAGGCTCGGCCTGCAATACCTGCTGACCCGCAAGGGGCCGCTGGCGCTGAGCGTCAACCAGTCCGGCGGGTTCTTCCGCAGCGATGCCCAACAGGCGCACCCGAACCTGCAGCTGTACTTCAACCCGCTGTCGTACCAGATTCCCAAGAACAACAAGGCCAGTTTGCAGCCGGAGCCTTACTCGGGCTTCCTGCTGTGCTTCAACCCCTGCCGACCGACCAGCCGCGGCGAAGTCCGCATCGCCTCGCGCGATCCGCGTGAGCCTGCGCTGATCGATCCGAACTACCTGAGCACGCAGAAAGACATTGACGAGGCCATCCAGGGCAGCCGTCTGATGCGCTCGATCATGCAGGCCCCGGCGCTGCGCGCGATCACGGTCGAGGAAGTGCTGCCGGGCCCGGCGGTGGACGACGACGCGAGCATGCTGCAGTACTTTCGCGAGAACTGCGGATCGATCTATCACCTGTGCGGCAGTTGCGCGATGGGCAACGACCCGTCGACCAGCGTGGTGGATGCGCGATTGGCAGTGCATGGGCTGGACGGGCTGCGCATCGTCGATGCCTCGGTATTCCCCAATGTGACCTCAGGCAATACCAACGCGGCAGTGATGATGGTGGCGGAGAAAGGTGCAGACCTGATTCTCGAATCGGCCGGGCAAACGGCCCCGAGCATGGCCGAGACTCAACGCCGCTCGGCCTGAGCGGCACCGGCCAATCGGGCGAGCTGCACAGCAGCTTGCCCGGTTTTGACGAGCAAAAAAGCGACTTTACGCGGCAAAACAATCCATTTGGATGTCAATCTCAGCGCCAGTCACTCGTTTGAGCGAAGAACGCCTGGGCATTCGCTTCCAGGCTCTGCAGGTGATAGCCGCCCTCCTGCACGATCAGGCACGGCAGCCCCAGCTCGCGAATCCGCTCGCCGAGGGTGGCGAAGCCCTGGGTCGTGACCGCCACCTTGCTCTGCGGGTCGAGTTCGTAGATATCGAAGCCGAGCGACAGCACCAGCACCTCGGCATCGAAATCCTTCACCGCATCCAGGGCAATGCCCAGTTGCGCCATAAAGTCCCCTTCGCTCGCGCCATGGGCCATCGGCAGGTTCAGGTTGTAACCCTCGCCCTCGCCCGTGCCGCGCTCGTCGGCAAAGCCGGCCACGCCCGGGTAGAAGTTGGTGGGATCACCGTGCACCGAGACATACAGCACGTCGTTGCGCGCGTAGAAGATCTCCTGGATGCCCTGGCCGTGGTGCATGTCGGTGTCCAGCACTGCGACCTTGTGGTAGCGCTCGCGCAATACCTGGGCGGCGACGGCCGCATTGTTGAGGTAGCAGAAACCGCCTGCAGCCTCGAAGCGTGCGTGGTGACCTGGCGGTCGGCACAGCGCGTAGGCCGCACGCTCACCGTCGAGAATCGCCCGTGCCCCGGCAACCGCACTCTGCGCCGACCAGTAGGCCGAGCGCCAGGTCTGCTCGCCCACCGGGCAACTGCCGTCGGCCAGGTACCGCGCGGCCTGGGCGAGGATGCCGCGCAAGGCGTTGGGTTCGCGCACGAAAATGTTCGACATCACTTCATCGCCCCAATCCTCGGGCACTTCTTTCCAGCGCGCGTGAGCCTCCTGAAGGAAGGACAGGTAGGCCTCGCCATGCACCGCAGCGAGCGGCGCCAGGCCGGCGTCCTGCGGTTGGCGGATGTCCATGTCCAGGTCGCGAGCCGCTTGCAGTAGGCGCTGAGCGCGCTCAGGGACTTCCTGGGGGGTGCGCATGGCACCACGGGAGTAGTAGCTGCGCGGATGGTGCAGCAGTTGTTCGGGGTGGAAATAGCAGCGCATCAGGCCTCTCCTGGTTCGACACGGCCGGCACGGGCCAGCACGGCGTTGAGCAATACATCGGCGCCGTTACGGGCGTCGTCGGGCAGCACGTCTTCGGCTTCGTTGTGGCTAAGGCCGCCTACGCAAGGGATGAAGATCATGGCTGTCGGGCAGTAGCGCGCCAGCAGAATCGCATCGTGCCCGGCGCCACTGACGATCCGCTGCTGGGTATGGCCGAGGGCATCGACCGCGCGCTGCACCGTCGCCACACACTCGGCGTCGAACGGGGTGGCCGGGCTGACCCAGTGCCGCGTGACGCTTACCTGCAGCCCGCGCTGGGCGGCGACAGCCTGCAGCAACTCACCCAGGCCAAGTTCCATGGCCTCGATGGCTTCGTCGCGGTGATGGCGCAGGTCCACGGTAAAGCGCACCACGCCCGGGATCGTGTTGCGCGACGCTTTGGCGATGGACAGTTCGCCCACCGTGGTCAGGCCTTCGGGGGCGAAGTCGACCGCCAGTTGCTCCACCGCCTGGATCATTCGCGCAGCGCCATACAACGCATCCTTGCGCAGGGCCATCGGCGTGGTGCCCGCGTGTGCCGCCATGCCCTGGACCGTGACGTCGAGCCAGCGAATCGCCTGACCGCCCGTCACTACGCCAATGCTCTTGGCATTGTCTTCCAGGATCGGCCCCTGCTCGATGTGCGCCTCAAAATAGGCGTCCACCGGCCCGCCCAATGGCCGCTCACCCGCATAGCCAGTGGAGGCCAGCGCCTCGGCGACGCTGATGCCATCGGCATCGTGGATCGCCAGGGCCTGCTGCAGGTCGAGCACGCCAGTGAACACCGCCGAGCCGAACATCGCCGGTGTGAAGCGTGCGCCCTCCTCGTTGGTCCACACAGCGATTTCCAGGGGTTTGCGGGTCTGGATGCCGAGGTCGTTCAAGCGTCGCACCACTTCCAGGCCGGCCAGCACGCCATACACGCCATCGAAGCGCCCGCCTTCAGGCTGGGTGTCCAGGTGGCTGCCCATCATCACGGGCGCGGCCTGCGGGTCGAGGCCGGGGCGCCGGGCGAACAGATTGCCGATGGCATCCACCGACAGGCTCAAGCCAGCCTCGCGGCACCAACCGGCGAACAGCTCGCGGCCGGCCTTGTCGTCCTCGCTCAAGGCCAGGCGGCAACTGCCACCGCGGGCGGTAGCGCCGACCTCGGCCATGGCCATCAGGCTTGCCCACAGGCGTTCGCCATTGCTTTTCAACATCATGGGTACTCCAGTCGAATCGGGATTTCAGGCCAGCTCGAGGCGCTGGCTGTGGGCATACTGGCGAGCCAGGGCCAGTACACAGACCAGCGAGATGCTGGCGATCAAGGTGTAGAACAGCGCCATCGGCCACCAGTGGCCGCTGAACTGATGGGCAAGCCAGGTGCCGATCAACGGCGTCAGGCCACCGGCGATGGCGCCGCACACCTGGTAGGCCAGGGAAATCGCGGTGTAGCGCACCCGCGTCGGGAACATGCCGCTGACGAAGCCGGCAATCACCGCGTAGAACGACGCCATGCAAGCCGCCGCCAGGGCGATACCGAGCACGATCAGCGGCCCCTGCCCGGAGCTGACCAGCACGAACATCGGGTAGGGCGAAGCCATCGCCAGCAGCGCCATCAGGGCAAGGAAGCGGGTGGCGCCGAGCTTCTCCGACAGCCAGGCCGCAACCGGCTGCACACAGAACTGGATGATCGCCACGAAGAACAGGCACTCAAGGATCAGCGCGCGCTCCAGGTGCAGCTGCTGGGTGGTGTAGCTGATCATGAAGGTGTTGGTGAAGTAGACGCCGGCGATGCCCAGCGTATTGGCACCGATGCACAGCAACAGCGGACGCCAGGCGGTACGCAGCACCTCCAGCACCGGCGCCTGCTCCTTGCGCTGGGCCTTGAGCGCCTGCTCGCGGCTGGCGATGAATTCCGGCGATTCGTTGACCCCCAGGCGAATCGCCAGGCCTACCAGCAGCAGCAACGCACTGGCCAGGAACGGCAGGCGCCAGCCCCAGCTCATCAGGTCTTCTTCCGGAAGGCGGGTGACAGCACCAAAGGCCAGCAGCGAGAGGATCAAGCCGGCCGGGCTGCCCAGCTGGGCGAACGATGCGAAAAAGGTACGTCGGCCCTTGGGCGCATGTTCGCCTGCCATCAACACCGCCCCGCCCCACTCGCCACCCACGGCGATGCCCTGGACGATACGCAGCAGGATCAGCAGCACCGGTGCGGTGGCGCCGATCTGTGCGTAGGTCGGCAGCAGGCCGATACCGATGGTGACGACACCCATCATCAGCAGGGTGATGACCAGGGATTTCTTGCGCCCGATGCGGTCACCCACATGGCCGAACACGATGCCGCCCAATGGCCGGGCGAAAAAGCCCACGGCGAAGGTGCCGAAGGCCGCCATGGTGCTGAACAGGCTGTTGTCGGAAGGAAAGAACAAGGCACCGAACACCAGGGCGGCGGCAGTGGCGTAGATGTAGAAGTCGTACCATTCGATCATGGTGCCGATGAACGCGGCGGCCGCGGCCCGGCGTGGCTGGGGCGAAGCGGAAGGCTGCATGGGGGTGGCTCCTTTGCTTGTTGTTCTGGCAGGAGTTGAGGGTCACGGTGGCGCTCTTTGGCGCTTGGTCTTGCTGCAGGGGTGGCCGTTTCACGGGCAAGCCCGCTTTTACTGGCCCCTGCATGCCCTTGATTTATCGGCCTGGGGCTATGATTAGTCAATTTTCTATTTATTATTCGAACTATTAGACACGCTTATAATTCGAGCCCATCATGTCCGACCGCCTGCTCAACGACCGCCTCGACTGGAACCTGCTGCGCACCTTCCGCGTGATCGGCCAGGAACTTTCCATCAGCCGCGCAGCCGCTCGCCTGCACCTTACGCAACCTGCCGTGAGCCAGGCGCTCAAGCGCCTGGAAGAACAACTCGGCCGCCAGCTCATCGCCCGCCGTGGCCCACGCTTCGTGCTTACCGAAACGGGCGAGCAACTGTTCCAGCTCGCAGGCGAGGTGTATGGGCAGATGTCGCAGATCGGTGGGCTGCTGGAGCAGCCTGCTGACGAAGTGGTGGGCAAGGTGCGCCTGCTGATGATCAGCCGTATCGTCAGCGAGCGCTTCGACGACTTTCTCGCCGACTTTCATCGCCAGCACCCACGGGTGGAGTTGGAAATCGACGTCATGCGCAGCTCCGACATCGTCGCCGCCCTGCAGGAAAAGACCGCCACCGCGGGCCTGAGCCTCAACCGCCGTGCTCAACCGCGCCTGGAGCAACGCCTGTTCCTGCGCCAGCGCTATGCCTTCTTCTGCGGCAAGCACCATGCGCTGTTCGGCGCCCAGGAAGGCGACCTGCAACGGGAGAATTTCGTCAGTTTCACCAGCGACCAGATTGGCGGCATGCTCTCGCCATTGACCATCTTCCGCGACCAGCAAGGGTTTTCCGGCAGGATCGTCGCATCCTCCCCGAGCCTTGAAGAAGTGCGTCGGCTGGTGATCGCAGGGTTCGGTATAGGGTGCCTGCCCGAGCATGTGGTGGCCGCAGATGTGCAGGCCGGGCTGCTATGGAAGCTGGCGCCGCATGAAGGGATTGCCGATGTGGATATCCACCTGCTATGGAACCGCGAGCAGCGCTTGAGTCGGGCAGAGGGGGTGTTTATCGAGGCTTTGCAGCGGTGTCTGGAGGTGTGATTGTCGAGTGTTCTCAGGTAGCTGGACACCGTGATGGCGGAAGCAACGGCCTCATCCATCAATCTAAAAGCCAGCTCAATTCCTGTGGGAGCGGGCTTGTCCCGCGATGGGCAACCCTGTTGACCCACAGGCAAAAGTGATTGTCCCGACCGCTACTTTTTCCCAGGCCGCCCGCTGCCGAGAATCTCCCGACTGCATTTCACACCTCGGAGATTCCATGAAAGCGTTCAAACCCCTGCTCCTGGCCACCGCACTGGCCGCCACTGCGCACAGTGCACTGGCCGCCGACTGGCAAGCCTCGCCTTATGGCGCCCAGGATGAAATCGGCGCGGCCAACCTGCTCACCCCCGACGTGGCCAAGCAGGCCGCCGAGTTGATCAAGACCGGCAAGACCTACCCCCTTGCCGTGCCGGTGAGCAAGGACCTGCCAGCCTTTCGCCACCGCAGCTTCCACCTCTACAACATCCAGCCCGGCGAACAGGCCGGCCAGACCCTCGGTCGCAACAAGTTCACCTTCAACGATGAACTGGTCAACGGCTGGACCGGCGTCGGCACCCAGCTCAACGGCATCGGCCATATCGGCATCGACAACGTCTACTACAACGGCAACAAGGCTGCCGATTTCGTCACGGTCGAAGGCGTGACGAAGCTTGGGATCGAAAAGGTACCGCCAATGGTGACCCGCGGCGTGGTGCTGGACATGACCACACACTACGGCAAGGCCAT
>NZ_BCBT01000092.1:0-10486 GCF_001320965.1 Pseudomonas sp. NBRC 111143
AAGAGGCCCGCAAGCCACCCTCGCCAGTCAGATGAACACTGTCCCTCGCATATATAGCGCCCCACGCCCGCTGATGATCACTCGGCCGTTACCCGGCACCTCGCACTGCAACTGCCCCTTGCGCACCCCGCCCTGCTCGCAGCTGAGGCTGCGCTTGCCGAGGCGCTCGGACCAGTAAGGCGCCAGCGAGGTGTGTGCCGAGCCGGTCACCGGATCTTCGTTGATCCCCACTCGAGGGCCGAACCAGCGGGTGACAAAGTCGAAGCCGCGCCCCGGCGCAGTCACGGCAATGCCACGCACATCGAAGGCCGACAGCGCGACGAAATCGGGCTTGAGCGGATCGATCAACGCTGCATCGTCGATCACCACCACGAAGTCATCCGAGCGGTACAGCGCGCGGGCGCTCGGCAGACCGAGGGCCTCGAGCAGGCCATCGGGGATGTCCACCGCCACAGGTTGCTTGGCCGGGAAGTCCATGGCCAGCAAGCCATCTGCACCGCGACTGACGCGCAACTCACCGCTGCGGGTATTGAAGCGCAACACCTCGGCCTGCTCATGCAACTGCTCGAACAACACCCAGGCCGAAGCCAGCGTGGCGTGGCCGCACAAATCGACCTCCACGGCCGGGGTGAACCAGCGCAGGTCGAAGCCTTCGCCGTTACGCACGAAGTAGGCCGTCTCGGACAGGTTGTTCTCTTCGGCGACGCGCTGCAGCACATCGTCCGGCAGCCAGCTGTCCAGCGGAATCACCGCCGCTGGGTTACCGCCAAAAGGTTCGGCCGAAAAAGCATCGACCTGGAAGATCTCAAGTTGCATGCACACACTCCTTGTCAGGCGGGATCGAAAGCTGGGATTACGACAGTACTGGCGTGAGCACTGGCTCGCCAGCGAAGAATGCCTGGAGATTGCGCACCACCAGGGTCACGGTGTCGCGCGCCGCTTCCGGCGACTGGCCGGCGACATGCGGGGTCAGCACGGTATTGCCCAATACCTTGAGTGCCTCGGGCACGGCAGGCTCGTCATCGAAGACATCCAATGCTGCGCCAGCGATGACGCCCGTCTGCAATGCCTGCACGAGCGCCTGGGTATCGACCACGCTCGCGCGGGCGATATTGACCAGATACCCCTCGCCCCCCAGCGCCTCGAGCACCGGGGCATCGACCAGATGCAGGGTACCGGCACCACCCGGGGTGGCGATCACCAGGATGTCCACGGCCTGGGCCAGTTGCAACGGGCTGTCGTACCAGGTGTAGGGCACATCACCACGCGGCGTGCGACTGTGGTAGCTGACGCTCATGTCGAAGCCCTGGGCTGCACGCTTGGCGATGGCCTGGCCGATGGCGCCAAGGCCGATGATGCCAAGGCGCTTGCCGCTCACCGATGGGCTGATGACCCGGTTCCATTCACCGCGCCGGGTGCTGGCATCGGCCCGGGGAATATCGCGCAACATCGCCAGCAACAGGGCCATGGCGTGATCGGCGACCGGGCCTGCGTTGGCACCAGCACCGTTGGTGACGGCGATGCCACGGGCCTTGGCGGCGGCCAGGTCGACCTGCTCATAGCCTGCGCCGATCACGCAGATGATTTCGAGTTTGGGCAGCGCCTGGATTTCAGCACCGGTCAGGCCCAGCGGGCCACGGGTGAGGACAGCATCGATCTGCTCGGCATGCTCGGCGATGGCTTGCGCTCGCCGTTGCGGGGATGGGGCACGAATCAGGTGGTAACCGGCCTGCTCCAGCAGCGGCAGGTAATCATCGACGGTTTCCACCAGTACCAGGACTGTCTTGCTCATGCCACCCTCCGGTTCGATTCAGAGGGGGATTATGCCAGTTCGGCGGGAGACTGCGAGGGCCTCTATCGCGGGGGCGAGCCCACGACAGGGACGTGAAGGATACTTACTGCGGGAAGGCCCTGCCCAATCCACCCGGCACACCGCTGCTGTCGGTTTCCTGCCAGGGGCCATTGGGGCTCAGCGACCAGCTCCAGCCTTTGTCATAACGGTAGTAGGTGCGCTGACGATAGAAGGTGTTGGGCTGCTTCTCCAGCACATAGACGCCAAGCTTCGGGTCCCAGTGGCTGGCACCCCCTGGCGGCGGCGCGAAGCTCGCGGAGGTGCGTGGCATCGGCTTGGGAATACCGGACGGCGCGCCAGGCTGCGGTGCGGGCTGTCCGCCCGGTAGCGGCTTGACCACCGGCCCCTGGTGCGGTGGTGGCGTGGTCTCGATCGGTGGCAGCGACTCGCGCTCGCCTGGCTGGTGCACCGTACAGGCAGAAAGCCCCAGGGCCAGGGTGATCAGGGTCAGGCGTACGCTGCGGTTCATGGCGGCAATCTCTTATCGGTCGGGACGGTCGATGGTCAGGTGCTGTGTTGGCTGGCCGCGGGTAGCCAGCGGCGCGCTCTGGCCGATCCACTCGCCCTGGGTCGGCTGGCCGGCACGCGATACGCGCGCAACCAGTTGGACTTCAGCGAAGTCCGACAGTTTCATCTGCGGCATCATCGCGTCGGCATCCGACAGCTGCACTTCGATCGGCAACTGCGCCACCGTCACCCGCTTGGCCGCCAGCGGCATCGGCGGGCCGTTGCTGGCGCGGGCGAAGATGAACACGGTGTCGTCCGGCTTGACCTTGTCCTTGAGCGCTGCGGCCAGCTCGACACGCACGGTCAGGCTCGCCGCCTGCACCGGCTTGCCGCCATCGGCCTTGAGCTTGTCGGCGGCACGGTCGATACCACCCTGCAAGGCGGCGCGCGAGGCGTCGCCTTCGGGCAGTTGCGCCAGCAGGCGCTGCCAGTAATCGATCGCTTCCTGGTAGCGCTCGCCCTCGAAGGCAGCGATGCCGCGCAGCCCCAGGCTGGTAACCTCGTTCGGGTCGGCCTTGAGTGCTTCGTCGGTCAGGCTCTGCAGTTGCGCACTCCACTGCTTGTCGGCAGCGAAGTACTGCGCCTGGGCCCACTGCCCGAGCAGCTCGGGTTCACGACCGGCCAGGGCGACCGCACGCTCGAAGGCCTTGGCGGCATCGGCAGGACGCTGGTCGGCCATGTAGGCGCGGCCGAGGAAATACAGGCCCTCGGCAGAGTCCGGCTGAGCCTGCACGGCACGCTCCAGGCGCGTGGTCATCTCCTGCATGGTTTTCGGCGCATCGGCGAACTCACGGGTCAGCTCGACCTTGTCGGCGGCGCCGAAATGCAGGTACAACCCCAGCGCCATTACCGGCACCAGCACGGCAGCCACCAGCGGCAGGGTCTTGCCCAGATGCCCCTGACGCGGCGCCTCGCTACCTTCGGTGTCGGACAGCAGTTCACGGGCCGCCTCGTCGCGCCCCTTGGCCAGTTGCCCGGCGTCGAGCACCCCGGCCTCCTGCTGCGCAGTCAACTCAGCGACCCGCTCCTGATACAAGGCCACGTTGAGCGCGGTGCGGTCTTCTTCGGCCTGCTGCTGGCGGCGGCCACGCAGGATCGGGATCAGCAGGAAAGCCAGGGCGGCGAGCAACAGCAGGCCCGCACTCAGCCAGAATTCAGTCATGGGTCTGTTCTTTATCCAGCAGTTTGGCGAGACGTTCGCGTTCGTCCACGGAGAGTTCGGAGTTGCCGTGCGCCACCGGGCTGCGGCGCCGACGGACGATCACCGCCAGCACCACGAAGCCGCCAGCCAGCAACACGCCAGGGCCGAACCAGAGCAACCAGGTACGCGCCGTCAGCGCTGGCTTGTAGCGTACGAAGTCGCCGTAGCGATCAACCATGAAGTCGATGATCTGCTGGTTGCTCTGGTTTTCGCCGAGCATGCGGAAGATTTCCCGGCGCAGGTCGGCGGCGATCGGTGCGTTGGAGTCGGCGATGTCCTGGTTCTGGCACTTGGGGCAGCGCAGTTCCTTGGTCAGTTGCTGGTAGCGCTCGCGCTCGGCATCGTCGCGGAACTGATAGGTATCGATGGCCGCCCTGGCCATGCCGGCCAGGCTCAAGCCAAGTATGGCGGCGGCAAGCCAGCGTTTCATGGCCGCCCCTCATCAACCAGCCCCTGGTAAAGCGGCGCCAGTTGCTCGCGCCAGACCGTGGCGTCGACCACACCGACATGCTTGTAGCGAATGATGCCCTTGGCGTCGATCAGGAAGGTTTCCGGCGCGCCGTAAACGCCAAGGTCCAGGCCCAGAGTGCCCTGCTCGTCGCGGATGTCGAGCTGGTAAGGGTTGTGGAACTCGGCCAGCCATTTGAGCGCGGCGGCGTTGTCGTCCTTGTAGTTGATGCCGTAGATCACCACGCCTTGCTCGGCCAGTTGGTTCAAATAAGGGTGCTCGACCTTGCACGATGGGCACCAGGTGCCCCAGACGTTGACCAGCGCCGGTCGCCCCTGCAGGTCGGCCTGGGTCAGGGTCCGGTCGCCCTGCACGCTCTGCAGCGAGAATGCCGGGAATGGCTTGCCGATCATCGCCGACGGCAGTTCATCGGGCTTGAGGAACAGCCCCTTGTACAGAAACACGGCCATCAGCAGGAACACCGCCAATGGCACTACCATGATCCAACGCTTCATGCCGTCGCTCCAGACAGGCCCAATGTATCGCGCACCCGCGCCGTGACCTTGACCCGATAACGCCGATCGAGCGCTGCGAGCAGCCCGCCCAGTGCGGTCAGCAAGCCGCCCAGCCAGATCCAGCGCACATAGGGCTTGATGTGTACCCGTACTGCCCAGGCACCGTTCTCCAGTGGCTCGCCCAGGGCGACATAGAGGTCGCGGGTAAAGCCGGCATCGATACCGGCCTCGGTCATCATCGATTGCTGCACGGTGTACAGGCGTTTTTCCGGGTGCAGCACGGTCACTTCACGCCCCTCGCGCGACACACGGATGGTGCCCCTGTCGGAGATGAAGTTCGGACCCTCGAAGTGCCTGGCGCCCTCGAACAGGAAGTGATAACCGCCCAGTTCGACGCTTTCGCCCGGCGCCAGGCGCAGGTCGCGCTCGGCGCTGTTGTTGCTCGACAACACCACGCCCAGGGCACACACCACCAGCCCCAGGTGGGCCAGGTGCATGCCCCAGTAGCTGCGGTGCAGGCCGCGCAGTCCCTTGAGCAGGCCCTTGTGACGGGTCTTGTCGAGAATATCGCGCACCCCGCCGAGCACCACCCAGGCGGCCAGGGCGAAGACGCTGAGCGCCGGCCAGTCGAAGTCGTCGACGATCAGCCCGGCGACCGGCGCCAGGATCGCGCTGCCGATCAGCACCGGCATCAGCATGCCGAACAGCCATTTGCCAGGCGTATCCTTCCAGCGCACCAGCACACCGATCGCCAGCACTACCATCAGCAGCGCCATCAACGGCAGGAACAACGCATCGAAGTAAGGTGGGCCGACCGACAGCTTGGCGCCGGTCAGGGCGTCGAGCACCAGCGGGTAGAGCGTGCCCAGCAGGATCATCGAGGCAGCCACCACCAGCACCAGGTTGTTGGCCAGCAGCAGCGTCTCGCGCGACCACAGGCCAAAGCCCACATGGCTCTTGACCACCGGTGCGCGCAGGGCGAACAGGGTCAGCGAGCCGCCGACCACGAACAGCAGGAAGATCAGGATGAACACACCGCGCGACGGGTCGGCGGCGAAGGCATGTACCGAGGTCAGCACCCCGGAGCGCACCAGGAAGGTACCCAGCAGGCTCAGCGAGAACGCCGCGATGGCCAGCAGCACGGTCCAGCTCTTGAACACCCCGCGCTTTTCGGTCACTGCCAGCGAATGAATCAGCGCAGTGCCGACCAGCCATGGCATGAACGAGGCGTTTTCCACCGGATCCCAGAACCACCAGCCGCCCCAGCCGAGCTCATAGTAGGCCCACCAGGAGCCGAGCGTGATGCCGATGCCGAGGAAGGCCCAGGCGACGATGGTCCAGGGCCGCGACCAGCGCGCCCAGGCTGCATCCAGGCGGCCACCGAGCAACGCCGCGATGGCGAAGGCGAAGGCCACCGAGAAGCCCACGTAGCCCATGTACAGCATCGGCGGATGGACGATCAGGCCGAAGTCCTGCAGCAGCGGATTGAGGTCGCGACCGTCGGTGGGCACCTGTGGCAGCAGGCGGGTGAACGGGTTGGAGGTGATGATCAGGAACGACAGGAAACCGGTGCTGATCATGCCCATCACCGCCAGCACCCGCGCCAGCATCACCTGCGGCAACTGGCGCGAGAACACCGACACGGCGAAGGTCCAGCCACCCAGGATCAACGCCCAGAGCAGCAGCGAGCCTTCGTGGGCGCCCCACACGGCGCTGAACTTGTAGTACCAGGGCAGTGCGGTGTTGGAGTTGTGGGCGACATAGGCGACCGAGAAATTGTCGGTCATGAAGGCATGGGTGAGGCAGGCGAAGGCAAAGGCGAGGAAGGCGAACTGGCCCCAGGCCGCAGGGCGCGCCAGACTCATCCACAGACGGTCGCCACGCCAGGCACCGAGCAGCGGCACGCTGGCCTGCACCACGGCAAAACAGATCGCCAGGATCATCGCCAACTGGCCAAGCTCGGGGATCACCAGGGCAGCGTTCATGGCTTGACCTCGCCGGCAGTGGCGGCCTGGCCGCTCTCCTTGAGCGCCTTGGTCACCTCAGGCGGCATGTACTTCTCGTCATGCTTGGCCAGCACCTCGTCAGCCACCACCACGCCCTCGGCGTTGAGCTTGCCCAAGGCAACGATGCCCTGCCCTTCGCGGAACAGGTCCGGGAGGATGCCACGGTAAGTGATCGGCACCGATTTGTTGAAGTCGGTGACCACGAAGCGTACGTCGAGCGAGTCGGCCGAGCGCTGCACCGAGCCCTTCTCGACCATGCCGCCGGCGCGAATGCGTGTGTCCTGCGGCGCCTCGCCGTTGGCGATCTGGGTGGGCGTGTAGAACAGGTTGATGTTCTGCTGCAGGGCACTCAGGGCAAAGCCCAGGGCCACGGCGACGCCGACCAGCAGGCCGAGGATGAGCAACAGACGTTTCTTGCGCTGCGGATTCACTGGTGGTTCTCCCGGCGCAGACGGCGCGCCTCTTCTTGCAGGTAGCGGCGGCGGGCCTGCAGCGGCAGGGCGACATTGATCGCCAGTACCGTCAGGCAGATGCCATAGGCCGACCACACGTACAGGCCATGATGGCCCATGGCGAGGAAATCACTGAAGGAGGCGAAACTCATCGCACGGTCTCCCGGCCCAGGCTGCTGAGCACCTCTTCGCGCACCCAACTGGCACGCGCTTCGCGCTTGAGCACTTCAAGGCGCATGCGCAGCAGCAGCACGGCGCCGAAGAAGCAATAGAAGCCCAGCACCGTCAGCAATAGCGGCAGCCACATCTCGGCAGGCATGGCCGGTTTTTCGGTGAGGGTGAAGGTGGCGCCCTGGTGCAGGGTGTTCCACCACTCCACCGAATACTTGATGATCGGGATGTTGACCACGCCGACGATGGCCAGCACCGCGCACGCCTTGGCGGCGCTGTCACGGTTACTGATGGCCTGGCCCAGGGCGATGATGCCGAAGTACAGGAACAGCAGGATCAGCATCGAGGTCAGGCGCGCGTCCCACACCCACCAGCTGCCCCAGGTCGGTTTGCCCCAGATCGCCCCGGTGACCAGCGCCACCGCGGTCATCCACGCGCCGATGGGGGCGGCGCACTGCAGGGCGACGTCGGCCAGCTTCATCTTCCACACCAACCCCACCACACCGGCGACCGCCAGCAGCACGTAGCAGGACTGCGCGAGCATGGCCGCAGGTACGTGGATATAGATGATGCGGAAGCTGTTGCCCTGCTGGTAGTCCTGCGGGGCGAAAGCCAGGCCCCAGGCGATGCCCACCAGCAGCAGGAGCACCGCAGCGATGGTCAGCCACGGCAGCATGCGGCCGCTGATGGCATAGAACCATTTGGGGGAACCCAGTTTGTGGAACCACGTCCAGCTCATTTTCATCAGGGTACATCCAGGGTCTTTGCCGGGCTTCGGTGCCCGGGACTCGTTATTCGCCGACGCTGATCTTCAGGCCGGCCGCTATCGCAAAGGGTGTCAGTGTCACGGCCAGGGCGGTCAGGCAGGCCAGCCAGAGCAGGTGTCCGGTCGCGGGCATATTCTGCAACGCCGCCTGCAACGCACCACTGCCCAGGATCAATACAGGGATATACAACGGCAGAATCAGCAACGCCAGCAGCAAACCACCGCGCTTGAGCCCGACCGTCAACGCCGCGCCCACCGCCCCCAGCAAGCTCAGCACCGGAGTGCCCAGCAGCAGCGAGCCGAGCAGCACCGGCAGGCAGGCGACTGGCAAACCCAGCATCAGCGCCAGCAGTGGCGCCAACAATACCAGCGCCAGCCCGGAAAAGGTCCAGTGCGCCAGAACCTTGGCCAGCACCAGCAATGGCAGTGGATGCGGTGATAGCACCCACTGCTCCAGCGAGCCATCCTCGAAATCGCTGCGGAACAGGCCGTCCAGCGACAGCAATACCGCCAGCAAGGCCGCGACCCAGACCAGTCCAGGCGACAAGGTTTGCAACAATTGCGTCTCGGGGCCGACCGCCAGCGGAAACAGCGCCACGACAATGGCGAAGAACACCAGCGGGTTGGCCAGCTCTGCCGGGCGACGGAACAACAGGCGCGCTTCGCGGCGCAGCAACAGAAGGAATACGCTCATGCCGCCCACTGCCCCAGGTTGAGTTCACGGTAGCCGGACGGTCTGCGCTCGAGGTTGTGATGGGTGGTCAGCACCACCGTCCCCCCCTGCTCGCAGTGCGCGGCCAGGTGCGCTTCGAGCTGGGCCACCCCCTGCTTGTCGAGGGCGGTGAACGGTTCATCGAGGATCCACAGTGGCGGGCAGTCCAGGTGCAGGCGGGCCAGGGCGACGCGGCGCTGCTGGCCGGCCGAGAGGGTATGGCAAGGCACATCCTCGAATCCGCGCAGGCCGACCGCCTCGAGAGCCGTCCAGATGCCCTCGCGGGTCGCGGGTCGATGCAGGGCGCAGAGCCAGGCAAGGTTCTCTTCGGCCGTCAGCAACTCCTTGATCCCGGCAGCATGCCCGATCCACAGCAGGATACTGGCCAGAGCATGGCGCTGCTCGCCGAGGGCGCGGCCATCGAGCAGGATCTGCCCTGCCGTCGGCTGCATTAGGCCGGCCAACAGGCGCAGCAGGCTGGTCTTGCCGCTGCCATTGGGGCCGCTGACCTGCAGCATGTCGCCGGGGCGCAGTTCGAAGTCAAGGTGCTCGAAGAGCAGTCGCCAGTCGCGCTCGCAGGCAAGGTTCGCGGCTTGGAGGTGGAGGGTCACGGTTTCGCCTTATGCTGTTCATGGCGTGTCGAGCAGTGGCGCCTTCTTCGCGGGCAAGCCCGCTCCCACAGAAGCAGCAGCGATCCTGTGGGAGCGGGCTTGCCCGCGAATGAAACACCGCAGATCAACACCCTTGTCTCAAGTCGCCCTGCCACTGGCCGTTATACTGGCAGTGGCAACGCGCTCGGCATTATTACATGTGCCATCCCGCTGCCAAGAGGGCTGGCTCGACAGGTTGTATACAATCATGACGGAAATCAATAGTCTCGGCGCACAAAGCGCATTCGCAGCGCAGGTGGCCAAGGCCAGCCTGACCGGTGAGCTGCTGCGCCTGAGTCAAGCGCAACCCGGCCTGATCCCCCCGGGCCAGACTGCCCAGGCCGAAGTGCTGAACCTGCGCCAGGTAGGCCAGGACTTCATGATGCTGTTGCGCCTGAGCCTGCCCAACGGCAACCAGGCCCAGGTGCAGGCCAGTGCCAACCAGCCCCTGCCCCCCGGCAGCCAGATCACGCTTGGCCAAGCCGATAGCAACCGCCTGGCTGTGGTTTTGCAACAGGCCAGCGCCAGCAACATCGCCACCCTCACTCAGCTCGACACCGGCAAGATACCGATCGGCACCTTGCTGCAGGGCAAGGTGCTGACCAGCCAGGCACTGCCCGGCAGCGCGGCGCAGACCACAGCGTTCCGCTCGCTGGTGAGCCTGCTCAACAGCAGCCAGGCCGGCGCCACCCTGACCATCGACAGCCCACGTCCGTTGGCGGTCGGCAGCCTGCTCAGCGCGCTGGTGCAAGGCGACCAGTCGCTGCGCTTCGTACCCCTGAGCGGGCGCCAGGACCAATTGACCATCGCCCAGCAACTGCTGACCCAAACAAGCCGCCAGGCGTCGCTGCCAACCTTGCTCAACGCCTTGCAGCAGATCGCCAACGCCCCCGCTGGCAACAGCGAGCTGAGCGCTACCGCCGCGCGCCTGCTGGCCAGCCTGCCAACCCCCGCACAGCTGGGCGACGCCAAGAGCATCGCCCAGGCACTGAACAACAGTGGCGCGTTTCTCGAAGCCAAGCTGCTCGGCGGCCTTGGCGCGGGAGTGGCTCCAGACCTCAAGGCGCAGCTGGTGCGCCTGGTGGCGCAAGTCTTGCCGAGCGTTCCGGGCAACCCCACATTCAATCCGGCGCTGGCCGCCACCGCCCTGGCCCAGGTCCTGCCGGGCATGGCCCGCAGCGCCCTGGGCATGCTCGACCAAGTCAG
>NZ_BCBT01000093.1:0-9740 GCF_001320965.1 Pseudomonas sp. NBRC 111143
TTTACCCGCGAACTGCCCAAAGGTAATCTGTGCGGCTTGCCCACAGACTACCTGCCATGTTCTATCTCATTGCCTACATAAGCAGCGTAGTGCTGATCAACTACGCCTTCTCCAGTGCCCCGCACCTGGACATCATCTGGTCCGCCTGGGGCGGGCTGGTGTTCATCCTGCGCGACATGGTGCAGACCCGTTACGGGCATGGCGCGCTGATTGCGATGCTGGCGGCGCTGGTGCTGTCCTACGCGACTTCGGAGCCGGCCATCGCCCTGGCCAGTGCTACGGCGTTCTTCGTGTCCGAACTGATCGACTGGCTGGTGTTCAGCGTCACCCGCAGGCCCCTGCGTGACCGTTTGTGGCTGAGCTCGGCGCTGAGTATCCCGGTCGACACCTTCATCTTCTTCGGCATGATCGGTGCGCTGACGCCTGCCGTGATCGGCACGGCGATGGCCTCGAAGTTCGCCGGTGTAACGGCGGTCTGGCTGATCATGGCATGGCGGGCGCGACGCGCGCTGGCGGTGGGTTGATCCGCGCCCGATTGATGTAGAATACCGGTCCTTTTTCAGCGGGCAGCACCAGCCGGCGCGCCCCGGACGCCTTCGAGGACCTGAAATGACCCGTATCGGAACCCCATTGTCGCCGACTGCGACCCGCGTACTGCTGTGTGGCTGCGGCGAACTGGGCAAGGAAGTGGTGATCGAGCTGCAGCGCCTGGGCGTCGAGGTCATCGCCGTGGACCGTTACGCCAACGCGCCTGCCATGCAGGTTGCGCACCGCAGCCATGTGATCAACATGCTCGACGGCGTCGCCCTGCGTGCGGTGATCGAAGCTGAAAAACCGCACTACATCGTGCCGGAAATCGAGGCCATCGCCACCGCTACGCTGGTCGAGCTGGAAAACGAAGGTTTCAACGTGGTGCCGACCGCCCGCGCCACCCAGTTGACCATGAACCGCGAAGGCATCCGTCGCCTGGCGGCTGAAGAGCTGCAGCTGCCGACCTCGCCCTATCACTTCGCCGACACCTATGAAGACTTCGCCAAGGGCGTGGCCGATGTTGGTTACCCGTGCGTGGTCAAGCCGGTGATGAGCTCGTCGGGCAAGGGCCAGAGCCTGCTGCGCAGCGATGCCGACCTGCAGAAAGCCTGGGACTACGCCCAGGAAGGCGGGCGTGCCGGCAAGGGCCGGGTGATCGTCGAGGGTTTCATCGATTTCGAGTACGAAATCACCCTGCTGACCGTGCGTCATGTGGGCGGCACCACCTTCCTGGCGCCGGTTGGTCACCGTCAGGAGAAGGGCGACTATCAGGAATCCTGGCAGCCTCAGGCGATGAGTCCGAAGGCGCTGGCCGAGTCGCAGCGTGTGGCCCAGGCCGTCACCGATGCGCTGGGCGGCCGTGGCCTGTTCGGCGTCGAGCTGTTCGTCAAGGGCGACCAGGTGTGGTTCAGCGAAGTGTCGCCACGTCCACATGACACTGGTCTGGTCACCTTGATTTCCCAGGACCTGTCGCAGTTCGCCCTGCATGCCCGTGCGATTCTCGGCCTGCCGATCCCGGTGGTGCGTCAGTTCGGACCGTCGGCCTCGGCGGTGATCCTGCCCGAGGGCCAGTCACAGCAGACCAGCTTCGCCAACCTGGGCGCAGCGCTGAGCGAGCCAGACACCGCCATTCGCCTGTTCGGCAAGCCGGAAATCAATGGCACCCGCCGCATGGGCGTGTGCCTGGCCCGCGACGAGTCGGTCGAAGCGGCACGGGCCAAGGCGACCCGTGCTTCGCAGGCGGTCAAGGTCGAGTTCTGATCTGAGATCGCACGGGGCTGCCGAGCAGCCCATTCGCGGGCAAGCCCGCTCCTGCAGACTCCTGCAGGAGCGGGCTTGCTCCAACTGCTCAAAGCTCCGTATGGCGGGTTTCCTTCAGGCACAGCACGGCAATCAGGCTGATCACCGCCGCCACGGATACATATCCCCCCACCCAGCTCAAACCGCCCATGCTCACCAGTTGCTGGGCAAAGAACGGTGCCGCCGAGGCGCCGACGATGCCGCCCAGGTTGTAGGCCGCCGAGGCCCCGGTGTAACGCACGTGGGTCGGGAACAGTTCAGGCAGCAGCGCGCCCATCGGGGCGAAGGTCACGCCCATCAGGAACAGTTCGATCGCCAGGAACAGCGCCACGCCGGCAGTGGAGCCCGAGGTCAGCAGGGGTTCCATGGTGAAGCCTGAGGCAATGGCCAGCAGACCGCCGACGATCAGCACCGGCTTGCGCCCATAGCGGTCGCTCAGCCAGGCCGACAGCGGCGTAGCCAGGGCCATGAACACCACGGCGAAGCACAGCAGGCCGAGGAAGGTTTCGCGGCTGTAGCCCAGCGTCGACACGCCGTAGCTCAGCGAGAATACCGTGGAGATGTAGAACAGTGCGTAGCACACCACCATCGCCGCAGCGCCCAGTAAGGTGGGCATCCAGTATTTGGCGAACAGGTCGACCACCGGCATTTTCACCCGCTCTTGACGGGCCACGGCCTTGGCGAACACCGGGCTTTCCTCGAGCTTCAGGCGTACGTACAGCCCCACCAGCACCAGGGCAGCGCTGAGCAGGAACGG
The DNA here is from genome assembly GCF_001320965.1 of Pseudomonas sp. NBRC 111143. Classification (NCBI taxonomy): domain Bacteria; kingdom Pseudomonadati; phylum Pseudomonadota; class Gammaproteobacteria; order Pseudomonadales; family Pseudomonadaceae; genus Pseudomonas; species Pseudomonas sp. NBRC 111143. The sequence goes on from NZ_BCBT01000093.1 coordinate 2,588, forward strand.
AATGCGCCAGCCCCACTCACGGAACTGCTCGTCGCTGAGCACCAGTGCCAGGGTCAGGAACAGACCGTTGGCGGCGAGGAAACCAATCGACGGGCCCAACTGCGGGAACATGCCGAACCAGGCGCGCTTGCCGGGTGGTGCATTCTCGGTGGCGAGCAGGGCCGCGCCGCCCCATTCGCCGCCCAACCCCAGCCCCTGGCCGAAGCGCAGCACGCAAAGGATGATCGGTGCCCACACGCCGATGCTGTCATAGCCTGGCAGTACACCGATCAGCGTGGTGGATACGCCCATCAGCAGCAATGAAGCGACCAGGGTCGACTTGCGCCCGATGCGATCACCGAAGTGGCCGAACAAGGCCGAGCCCAGCGGTCGGGCAAGGAAGGCGATACCGAAGGTGAGAAAGGCTGCCAGCATCTGCGCGGTGCCTGAGCCGGACGGGAAGAATACCGGCCCGATCACCAGCGCAGCGGCCGTGGCGTACACGTAGAAATCGTAGAACTCGATGGCGGTGCCGATGAAGCTGGCGGTGGCGACCCGGGCGGGCGAATTGGCCGGGGTCGCCGAGTCAGGCTCGGCGTAGGTGCTGCTGGTTGTCATGCGTAGGTCCCTGAACAGTCGTTCGCGCGGCCGAGCAGGCGGGCCGCAGCGTATTGTTGTGGTTCGCCAGGCTGACGAGGGCCCAAGGGGTGGCAGGGAGCGGGCGCTGCTCGGGGTAGGACGCAGGGCTGCTGGCACGTCAGTGAGGCGGACTGGCCGTGGGGCGCCGGGTGCGGGTAGCAGGCGGGACGGCAGGGCTGGGTAAGCGTGGCCCGAGTATAGCTATCGGGTTACGGTCCAGACCAGTACCTTGCTGGCGCAATTGTCCTCGGTTTCGAGGATTTCCAGGCGGTAGCGTCCGACTTTCAGGCATACCGCGCTTGCCGGGATGCTTTCCAGTGCTTCGGTGACCAGGCCATTGAGGGTTTTCGGGCCGCCGTCGCAGGGCAGGTGCCATCCCAGGCTGCGGTTGAGTTCGCGCAGCGAGGCGGTGCCTTCGATGATGAAGCGGCCATCGGGCTGGGGATGGATATGGGGGTTGTCCAGGCTCTGTTCGTCCTCGAACTCGCCGACGATCTCTTCAAGGATGTCTTCGAGCGTCACGATTCCCAGCACTTCGCCGTACTCGTCCACGACCACGCCCATTCGCCGCTGCTGCTTGTGGAAGTTCAGCAGTTGCATTTGCAGCGGGGTGCTTTCCGGGACGAAGTAGGGCTCGTAGCAGGCGGCCTGTAGCTTCTCCAGGGTCAGTTCGGCGCGTGGCAGCAGGTGGCTGATGAGCTTGGTGTTGAGGATCGCTTCGACCTGGTTGATGTCGTTGTGATAGACGGGCAGGCGGGTGTGGCGGCTGAGGATCAACTGTTCGATGACCTGTTCGATCGGGTCGTCGAGGTTGATGCCGTCGACTTCGTTGCGCGGGACCAGAATGTCGTTGACGGTAATCTTGTCCAGCGCTTGCAGGCCCTCGAGCAGGCCCTGGCGTGGTGGTTCGTGGGGCTCGTCGTCATCCTGGGCGTCTTCATCCTGTGGGTGCAAGGCGACGGCGTTGGGTTGTACGCGCAATGGGCGCAGGATCAGCTTGGCCGTGCCGTCGAGCAGGCAGGCCACAGGCTGCAGTGCCGCCAGTGGCAGCTTGAGCAGGCTGGCGCCAAGGCTGACATAGGCCTGTGGGTTGCGCCGGGCCAGGCGCCTTGGCAGGTATTCGGTCAGCACCAGCAGTGCCAGCGTGGCGCACAGCCCGGCCAGCCAGAAACCATGCTCGCCGCTGTAGCGCTGGCCGATCAGGCAGGCCAGGCCCAGCACCAGCAATCTGCCCAGGCTGGCACAGAGCACCAAGGCCTGGGCGGGCAGGGTGGGCTGTTCGGCTTCACCGGCGCGGGCGTGGCCGTTGAGCTGCTGGCGGGCGGCCTCGACCGCGCTGAACAGCGCCGACCACAGCAGCGCCAGTATCAGGGTGCCGAGCAGCGGGGCGTACGGCAAAGTGTCCATGATTGCCCGTCAGATGTGCAGGATGAATTCGCGAACCAGCTTGCTGCCAAAATAGGCCAGCATCAGCAGGCAGAAGCCCGCCAGGGTCCAGCGGATCGCCTTGTGCCCGCGCCATCCCAGGCGATTGCGCCCCCACAGCAGGACGCTGAACACGATCCAGGCCAGGCACGACAGCGAGGTTTTGTGTACCAGGTGCTGGGCGAACAGGTTCTCGAAGAACAGCCAGCCGGAGATCAGCGAAAGCGACAGGAAGATCCAGCCCGCCCAGAGAAAGCCGAACAGCAGGCTTTCCATTGTTTGCAGTGGAGGGAAGTTGCGGATCAGCCCCGAGGGGTGCTTGTGCTTGAGCTGGTGGTCCTGGAGCAACAGCAGCAAGGCCTGGACCACGGCGATGGTGAACAGGCCATAGGCGAGGATCGACAGCAGGATATGCGCCAGGATGCCGGGTTCTTCATTGACCAGCGGCACGGTGCCCGCCGGTGCGAACTGTGCCAGCAGCGCCGTCACTGCACCCAGCGGGAACAGCAGCACCAGCAGGTTCTCCACCGGAATGCTCAGGCAGGCGAGCAACGTCAGGGCGATCACTGCGGTGGCGATCAGGCTGGCGGCGCTGAAGAAGTCCAGGCTCAGGCCCAGCGGGGTGAGCAACTGGAAGAACAGGGCGCAGGTCTGTGCGACAACGGCAATCACGCCCAGCAGGCCGAGCAGGCGTTTGTCGACCTTGGCACCCTGTGCCAGGCGCGAACCTTGATAGGCCGTCGCGGCAATATAAAGGATGGCTGCGATCAGGTTGGGGATGAGGCTGGGTGAGGAGAGCATAGGTCCTGGTAGGCGAGCCCTTAAAGGAGGGGAGTTTGGCATAGAACGCTGTTGCCTAGGAAGACTGCAGACCGCCTCGGCCTTTTCGCGGCCAAGCCTGCTCCTGCAGCCCCTGAGTTTCTTGGGGCGCGGGCTGCCCGCGAACGGCCCCCCGATCACCGCTCGGCACCAAGGTGTGCGCCACCGCCGCTCTCCGTTATAATGCGCGGCTTGCTGTGCCCTTCGCGTGTGGATATCCGCCAGGGCACCTGAACAACCTCGGCTTTATTGGGCCTGAAAGGATCACCATGTTCGAAAACCTGACCGACCGCCTGTCACAGACGCTGCGCCATGTCACCGGCAAGGCCAAGCTGACCGAAGAGAACATCAAGGACACGTTGCGTGAAGTGCGCATGGCCCTGCTCGAGGCCGACGTCGCCCTGCCGGTGGTCAAGGACTTCGTCAACAGCATCAAGGAGCGTGCGGTCGGCACCGAGGTGTCGCGCAGCCTGACGCCGGGCCAGGCGTTCGTGAAGATCGTCCAGGCCGAGCTGGAAAGCCTGATGGGCGCGGCCAATGAAGACCTCGCGCTCAATGCCGCTCCGCCAGCCGTGGTACTGATGGCAGGCCTGCAGGGCGCGGGTAAGACCACCACTGCCGGCAAGCTGGCGCGCTTCCTGAAAGAGCGCAAGAAAAAGACCGTCATGGTGGTGTCCGCCGACGTCTACCGCCCGGCGGCGATCAAGCAGCTCGAAACCCTGGCCAACGACATCGGCGTGACCTTCTTCCCGTCCGACATCAGCCAGAAGCCGGTCGATATCGCCGAGGCGGCGATTCGCGAAGCCAAGATCAAGTTCATCGACGTGGTCATCCTCGATACCGCCGGCCGTCTGCACATCGACGCCGACATGATGGACGAGATCAAGGCCCTGCACGCGGCGGTCAAGCCGGTCGAGACGCTGTTCGTGGTCGATGCCATGACCGGCCAGGACGCCGCCAACACCGCCAAGGCCTTCGGCGAGGCGCTGCCGCTGACCGGCGTGGTGCTGACCAAGGTCGATGGTGATGCCCGTGGCGGTGCCGCGCTGTCGGTGCGTGCCATTACCGGCAAGCCGATCAAGTTCATCGGCATGGGCGAGAAGACCGAAGCCCTCGAGCCTTTCCACCCTGACCGCATCGCCTCGCGCATCCTCGGCATGGGTGACGTGCTCAGCCTGATCGAGCAGGCCGAGCAGAACATCGACAAGGCCAAGGCCGACAAGCTGGCCAAGAAGCTGAAGAAGGGTAAGGGCTTCGACCTCGAAGACTTCCGCGACCAACTGCAGCAGATGAAGAACATGGGCGGCCTGGGTGGCCTGATGGACAAGCTGCCCAGCATCGGTGGCGTCAACCTGTCGCAGATGGGCAACGCGCAGGGTGCGGCCGAGAAGCAATTCAAGCAGATGGAAGCGATCATCAACTCCATGACCCCTGCCGAGCGCCGTGACCCCGACCTGATCAGCGGTTCGCGCAAGCGCCGTATCGCCCTGGGCTCCGGCACGCAGGTGCAGGATATCGGCCGCCTGATCAAGCAGCACAAGCAGATGCAGAAGATGATGAAGAAATTCTCCGCCAAGGGCGGCATGGCCAAGATGATGCGTGGCCTGGGCGGGATGTTGCCGGGCGGCGGCATGCCGAAGATGTAACCGAATCCGCTTGGTCGCCTTGATTGCAAGGCGGCCAGGCAGACCCCGCCTTGGCGGGAAAGCGCCGCAAAACAGCGGCTTAAGCGGCAGGTCTGGATTGCTTTGCATGGCTCTTGCGAAAAAGCCATTTGCAAATGTCCGTGTATTCCCTGAGAATATGCGGCCTTTTGGGCACCCGTGTGCCTATTTGGCATTCAGATTTGCAGCACTGACTGCAGTACCGACTATAGGAACGATGTTCACATGGTAACCATTCGTCTGGCCCGTGGCGGCTCGAAAAAGCGCCCTTTCTACCACCTGACCGTGACCAACTCGCGTAACGCCCGTGACGGCCGTTTCGTTGAGCGCGTTGGCTTCTTCAACCCGATCGCCTCGGGCGCCGAAGTCAAGCTGTCGGTCAACCAGGAACGCGTCACCTACTGGCTGAGCCAGGGCGCGCAGCCGTCTGAGCGTGTTGCTCAGCTGCTGAAGGACGCTGCCAAGGCTGCTGCCTGAGCAGTATGAACGCGACGCCAGAAAAGGCTGACGACCTCATCGTCGTTGGCAAGATTTTTTCGGTTCACGGCGTTCGCGGCGAGGTGAAGGTGTATTCCTTTACCGATCCGATTGAAAACCTGTTGGATTATCCGCGCTGGACGCTTCGGCACGAAGGCAAGGTAAAGCAGGTCGAGCTGGTCAGCGGTCGTGGCTCCCAGAAGGGCCTGGTCGTGAAACTGAAGGGCCTCGACGATCGCGATGAAGCCCGTCTTCTGAGCGGTTACGAAATCTGCATTGCGCGGAGCCTTTTGCCCAACCTGGCCGCCGACGAGTACTACTGGTACCAGTTGCAGGGCCTGAAGGTCATCAACCAGGACGAACAACTGTTCGGCAAGGTCGATCACCTGTTGGAGACCGGTGCGAACGATGTAATGGTGGTCAAGCCTTGCGCAGGCAGCCTGGATGATCGCGAGCGTCTGTTGCCCTATACGGAGCAATGCGTGCTGGCAATCGACCTGGAAGCAGGTGTGATGCGAGTCGAATGGGACGCGGATTTCTAGACGATGGGTAACCTTCGAGTAGAAGTCGTCACGTTGTTCCCCGAGATGTTCTCGGCCATCACGGAGTACGGCATTACCAGTCGTGCGGTGAAACAGGGGTTGCTGCAAGTGACCTGCTGGAACCCACGGGACTACACCACTGATCGCCACCACACGGTGGATGATCGGCCGTTTGGCGGTGGTCCGGGCATGGTGATGAAGATCAAGCCTCTGGAAGACGCCCTGGCCAGTGCCAGGCAGGCAACCGGAGCATCGGCGAAGGTGATCTACCTCTCGCCACAAGGCCGCAAGCTGACTCAGCAGGCGGTCAAAGGCCTGGCCGAACAGGAATCGTTGATCCTGATCGCCGGTCGTTATGAAGGCATCGACGAGCGTTTTATCGAAGCTCATGTCGATGAGGAGTGGTCGATTGGTGACTATGTACTTTCCGGTGGCGAGCTGCCGGCCATGGTGCTGATCGATGCGGTTACGCGGCTGCTGCCCGGAGCTTTAGGGCATGTGGACTCGGCGGAGGAAGACTCCTTCACCGATGGTCTGCTGGATTGCCCGCACTACACCCGACCTGAGGTGTATGCGGATCAGCGTGTACCCGACGTGTTGCTAAGTGGCAACCATGCACACATCCGGCGTTGGAGAATGAAGCAGTCCCTTGGTAGGACCTTCGAACGACGCGCCGATCTTCTGGAAAGTCGCTCGCTTTCTGGAGAAGAGAAGAAGCTGCTCGAGGAATACCTCCGCGAGCGGGACGATAGTTAACGTATCGATGGTGGATCGAGTTATCCATCTTAGGAGCACAGCATGACCAACAAGATCATCCAGCAGCTCGAAGCCGAGCAGATGAGCAAGGAAATCCCGACCTTCGCACCAGGCGACACCATTGTCGTTCAGGTTAAAGTGAAGGAAGGCGATCGCTCGCGTCTGCAGGCGTTCGAAGGCGTTGTTATCGCCAAGCGTAACCGCGGTCTGAACAGCGCTTTCACCGTGCGCAAGATCTCCAGCGGCGTTGGCGTAGAGCGTACCTTCCAGACCTACAGCCCACAGATCGACAGCCTGGCCGTGAAACGTCGTGGTGACGTGCGTAAAGCCAAGCTGTACTACCTGCGCGACCTGTCCGGCAAAGCCGCTCGCATCAAGGAAAAACTGTCCTGAGTGCAGTTTGACCGGTGGCTTCGGCCACCTAGCGAGAGAAAAAGCAGCCTTCGGGCTGCTTTTTTGCATTCTGTGGTATTGGTGTTGCCTGCTTCGCGGGTCGCTCCGCTGCCATTCCCTTGCAAAGTGAGTACCCCATGACTACCACCCCAAGAGATCAGGAAATCCAGCGGCGTACCGATCTGTCGATCACTCGCGTGACCAAGGCCGTTTTCCCCAACACCACCAACCACCACAACACCTTGTTCGGCGGCACCGCGCTGGCCTGGATGGACGAGGTGTCGTTCATCGCCGCTACGCGTTTCTGTCGCCTGCCGCTGGTGACCGTGTCCACTGACCGCATCGACTTCAAGCACCCGATCCCGGCGGGCTCGATCGTCGAGCTGGTTGGCAGCGTGATCAAGGTGGGCAATACCAGCTTGCAGGTACAGGTCGATGTGTTCGTCGAGAACATGTATC
>NZ_BCBT01000094.1:0-9379 GCF_001320965.1 Pseudomonas sp. NBRC 111143
GGTTCCGGTTCAAGGTGTAACGCTCCCCCTGATCAAATCGCTGGCCAGCCTGATTGCCGCCCACACTGACCAGGAAGTGAGCGCCTACACGCCAATCCTGTCGGGGCGTATCCCAATCAATCTGGACGACAACGTCCCGGACAACGAGCGGGGCGACTACCGCGTCCAGATCGTCCTGGCCCCGGCTGTTGAGCAGCACATCGGCGGTATCGTCTGTATCCGTAAACCAGGGCGGAAGCAAATTACCCTCGATCAATACGAGGCTTCCGGTGCTTTCGACTTCATCAACCAGCCACGTGATCATGGCCAGTACAGCGATGATCACCTGGTTGAACTGTATCGGGCCAAGCGCTGGAAAGAGTTCTTCAAGGGCATCGTCAAGGCGCGCAAGAACATCATGGTTTCTGCCGGTACCAATGCCGGCAAAACCACTTTCCTCAACGAGTTGCTGCAGCATGTGGACGGCAACAATGGCGAGCGAGTAATCACCATTGAGGACACCCGCGAACTGCGCCCAGCGGGCGGGAACGTGGTGAACCTGATCTATTCGCGAGGTGGCCAGGGCAAGGCCCGTGTCACGCCATTCGATCACCTGGAATCGATTCTTCGTCTGACCCCTGACCGGGCAATTATGGGCGAGCTGCGTGGCGGCGAGGCGTTCCCCTTCCTTGAACTGATGAACACCGGTCACAGCGGCACGATGAGTTCTATCCACGCCGACTCGCCGGATCTCATGTTCGACCGCCTGGCATCAATGGCATCGCGTGGCGGTGCTGACATGAGCAAAAACCAGCTGATCGAGTTCTCCCGGCATCTGATCGATGTCGTTATCCAGTGGGAATACGGCTTCGATGGCCGACGCATCATCACGGAGGTTCACTATGCGAAAGCTGCCTAAGTTCACCCTGGCGCTGCTGGCCAGTGTCTGCGCGTCTGCCATGGTTCATGCCGAAGATGCACAGCCGACCCGGTTTTCCGAACTTGCCGCCAAGTGCGCGCCGACCGTTCACCCGTCCACGCTCAAGGCGTTGATCGGCAACGAGTCTACCTTCAACCCTTACGCAATCGGCGTGGTTGGCACTCACCTGCAGCGGCAACCTCAGTCCTTGAGCGAAGCCATCGCCACTGCCGAGCAGTTGGAACGGGACGGCAAGCGTTATGCCATGGGCCTTGGCCAGTTGCTAGTCACCAACATGCGTGCACGCGGGCTGAGCTATCAGGATGTGTTCGAGCCATGCCGCAACCTGCAGGCCATCAGCAACTTGCTGGTGGAGTATTACAAGCAGGCGCTTACGACCAGTAGTGACAAGCAAGAGGCGCTGTTGAAGGCCTTTTCGATGTACTACAGCGGCAACGAGCTGCGTGGCTTCCGCCCGGATCGACCTGGCGAAATGTCTTACGTCGAGAAAGTGGTTCACCGCGCCCTGAACCCCACTGCTGAGGATCCGATTGTGCCGGCTGTAGAGGGTGCAGAAGGCGCTGAGCCGATTTCCGTGGTTGCAGCTAGCTCCCCTGCCCGAAAAGCGCCGCAGCGCGCTCGTAGGGCCTCTGAACAGCAGGAAGGTCCATGGCTGACCTTCACTGACGACAATGGCCAAGCCGTTGCTGCCGCGAAGACTGAGACTGCCAGCAAGCCGCAGATCCAAGTCCACCTCAACACCGATGCCGAGGCTGATATTCCGAAGCGGGAATTCAAGCGCTTCGATCAGCCTGCGCCACAACACTTTGAACAAGCCGAGGCGCAGCCTGTTGCCGAACAGCAGCAAGCCACCCCGTCATTTGTCCAGATCATCAATTGATTTCTCGCACGCGAGAAAAGGAGTTCGTATGCGCACCCCAATCATGACTTTCCTCGCTGCGCTGGCATTTGCCGGTACCGTGCAGGCGAATGAATTGCCGCAGCCACCAACTAATTACGACTACGGCTCTAAAAGCGATTCAGAAGCTTGTGGGGCCACCCTGTGTCTGCTGGGCATGATCCGCGACGGTGATTGTGACAAGTACGTCACCAAGTACTTCAGCATCATTCGAACGAAAAAAGGAAAATTCAGCCCGTCCAGAACTGCCGAAGCTCGGGGTGACTTTGTTGCCCAGTGCGCTGAGGACCAGGACCGTGCTAAAGCGGCCAATGACAAATGGGGGACCGTACAACGTGGCTTCTAAGTTCACTGCAGTAAGGTCCCTTTCCTTGGCCGTAGCGATGGTGGCCAGCTCCCTGGTTTGGGCTGACCAGGCGCCTGCTTCGTCGGAGCCTGCAGCCGCACCGCTATTGGTCGATGGCGCGCGCCGCATTGAAGTCGGCTTCTCGCCAGAAGGCTCGGCACAGGATCTAGTACTGCGCACCATTGGCGCGGCCAAAAGCTCGATTCGCCTTTCGGCGTACATGCTGACCAGCCCCGATGTGACCAAGGCCTTGATCTCGGCCAAACAGCGCGGTGTCGATGTGGCGGTGGTGGCTGACCATCAAGGCAATCTGCAAGGTGGCGCTGCCCGCGCTGGCCAACATGCGCTGACATTGCTGGCCCGTGCCGGCATCCCAACCCGTACGGTGAAGGCCTACGCGATCCACCATGACAAGTTCATGGTGATTGACGGCAAGGCAGTTGAAACCGGCAGCTACAACTACACCGCTGCAGCTGCCAGAAACAATAGTGAGAACGCACTGGTCGTCTGGAACGACGCCGATCTCGCTGAGCAGTACCTGAACCACTGGCAGAGCCGGTGGGAGAAGGGCCAAGCATTCAAACCAAGCTACTGAGAGGGCACGCACATGGACAAGCAAACTGATCAGACCACCACTTACCAGCTGTTCCAAAAGGGCAGGGAACCGGAAACGTTCACCGACGCAAAGCTGGCGGGCGCAGCCTGGTTCAAGGCCGAGCTTTCCGACAAATCCGTGATGACTGTTCAACAGGGCGGGCAAGCCGCTCGTGTCTTTGCGCAGGTTGGCAAGGAGGGCACGCAGTATTACAAGGATCTGCCGTTCGACAATATGCCAGGCGCTGCAGACTTCAAAGCCTCGTTCAAGGATGCGCTGGAGCTGCGCAAGGCTGAGCAATCCGGCGCGGCCTCTGGTAAACCCGGTGAAGCGATGGCAATGGCCAAGCCAATGGATATGCCGGCCATCAAGGCAGCTGAGCAGGGCAAGACCTACGACGGCAAGATAGTCGCCTTCCACAATAACCAGGTGATTCAGGCCGTCAGTGACGGACAGAAGACTATCCATATTGCCCATGAGCGAGCGGCCTTGAGCAGTGCCAAGGCTGGGTTGTTGCACCAGGGCAAGGATCTGTCGATCCGTTACCCGTTCTCGGGCGTTGGCATCGTGCAAGAACGCCAGCTGCAGCACGAACTAAAAACCCCCTCACACCAACCGAAAGGCTACGGCGGCAAAGGTTTTTGAGTAGTAGCTGAAAAAGGAGAAAGGAGCCGGTAGGCTCCTTTCTTTTTGCCCGATATTCGATATGACTCATGACGAAATCGATCAGCTGCTGTGGCCATTCGAGCCGCTATTCGGTCGCTGGTCGGACGCACAGATCGCCACTGCAGCGGGTGTTAGCATCCACGCGGTGGCAGGACGGCGCCGACGCCTTGGCATTGGGAGCCATCTGCAGGCCTATGACTCCATCTTGGGTCTGTTCACGGATGAGCATGTGGCCCAGCTGGCAGGGGTGGCCAAGCAAACGATAACGGTCAGGCGGTCATCCCTGGGCATTCCGTCGCACCGTGACCAGCAGACCAATCCGCTCGAAGTGTTCGATCCCCTGCTAGGGGTGTTGAGCGATGCAGCGATTGCTCAACTCGCCGGCAGAAGTCCAAGTGCAGTCCTCAAGCGCCGGCGTAAACTTGGAATCACCACGTACCGTCCACGTTCCGATACCCCGCCACTGAAAACCCCGCACAAGGCGGGGCATAGTGGGAAGCTGGCCAGCACCACCAAAAGCGTTTGACTCACATCCTGGGATGCCCGCTGCTCGGGCCTTCCAAGCGAGTACGTTGCTTGCGCTCCAGCGCCTGGCCGTCCGCAACATTCCGCGGTTGAATCGACTCCCTACGCTGCCGCTCGCGTTCCTGCTGCAGCGACAACGCCGTGGTTTTGTCGTAGCGCTTGGCGATTGCTGCCGGCAGACCTTTGATTGAGTCTGCATAGACGCGGGCTTCATGCCGTGCCCGGCTGATGGCCACATACCAAAGGTTCTGCGAGGTGGTGCGGCTCTTGGTGTTGAGCGAGATCATGACGCGATCATTGGTCAGACCCTGAGCGCTGTGGACGGTCGCGGAATAGGCATGTTCCAGGTGCAACGGCTTGTTGGTCGGCAAGCTCACGGTGCGTTCGGGCTGGCCGTTGATCTCCTTGAGCGAAGCCAGCTGCACCACGCCGCCCTCGATGCTGACTACGCGCATGCGGTCGCCGTTGGTGAGGTCCAGCTTGGGATCCTGGCGGTTGATGCGAATGAGGTCACCCACAGACAGCTCGGGTTTCTCCAGCTTGTAGACACTGAGCTTGGTGGCCTGTCTCGGGTTGAACTCGTATCGGTTGCCGCTACGGTCCTTGACCACAAGCACATTACCCGGCAGCGCCTGGTCGACCACATACAGCTCACCTCGTACCAGGCCAGCCCGTTTATAGTCCTTTTCCGGCTGAATGATCATGCCCTGCTTGTAGCTGGGGGCGTACCGACGTTCTGCGTCGGTGGAATCGACACGGTTCAACGTTTCGAACTGTTTACCCTTCCCCAGCAGCCCGAGTGCCTGGCGGGCCATCTGGTTGATTTCCTTCCGGTCCTTGTTGGTGCCGGCAACGATCAATACCTCTTTGCGTTGGTCGGGCGTCAGTGCCATGTAGTCGCGGACAATGGCCTGGTGCCGCTCAGTGGCCGTTCGCAATTCTTCAACGTGTTTCAGGTGATCCAGGGACTTGGTGGGCTTCCCCTCGGCCGCATGCTGCACTGCCAGTTTCAACTCGGGATCCTTCTGCCGCTGGATCTCCTTGATACGTGCGGTCTGCATGCCGTTTTGCTGCAGCTGAGCAAATGGCTTGCCTGCCTCGATGGCCTCGGTTTGCTTGGTGTCACCCAGCTGGATCAAGCGGGCGCCGGATTGCTCGATCTCCCGCATCAGCCGTTCCATCTGGCGGGCGCCCACCACGCCGGCCTCATCGAGAATAACGATGGTCTTGGCATCCAATCCCTTGTTCTTGGTGTGGAAGAAGCTGGCCAGCGTGTGCGCATCCAACCCTTCGTTCTTCAAGGCGGTGACCTGGTTGCCGTACGGTGCCAGGGCAACAACTCTGTACCCTGATCCCGGTTGGGAATCCCGGCTGGCCATCGCGGCGTTCACGGAATCGATCAGTTTGACGGCACGGTCTACCGAGTAGGTTTTGCCGGTACCGGCATCACCCTGGATGCCTACAAATCGATTGTTGGTGCTGACGATCACCTCAACGGCTTGGTATTGGCCAGCCGACAAGGTGGACCCTTCCAGCGCCTTGGCCACCTGTTCCTTGGTCATCAACGGGGTGACCTGGCCACGGCCTGTCCGCTCGATAGCCAGAATGGCTTTCTCGCGCTTCAAGGCCTTCTGCGTCGTATAGCGCTTTTCTGCAGGCTCTAGCGAACCGCGCTTGATAGCCTTGTCTACATACTGACGGGCCTGTTTCTCACTCCAGCCTTTCAGCTCCTGCAGGTGTGCCCGCCAGCCAGCAGGCGACAGTACCGGCGAATCTAAGTCGCCGTTGGGCATGCGGTAGGTCGGCGGAGATTCGATAAGCGTCCCTTGCTTGACCAGGCGCTTGATTTCCTCGTTTACCTGATCAGGGGTAGCAAGGCCGACCGCACGTCGCAAGGCGACGGTGCGCAGGTCATTTTCCCCTACCACTTGCTCACGTTCGGTCAGGTGATTGATGGCGTACTGGACAACGGCCTGCCCTGGCGTGATGCCCTCGGGCAGGCTGTATTCTGCAGGGCTGCCCTTGCGAGGCGCGTATTCGCGATTGTCCAGGTGGCTGCGAGCGCCAAAATCAATGCCCAGCTCGCGAGCTTTGGTTACCCAATATTCTTTGACCAGGTGGCGGTCGCGCTCGTCCTTGCGTGGCCGTGTGGCCATCGCAATGATCTGCTTTTCGAGCGGGGTGGCATCGGCGCGGGTTTTTCCGTCCTTGGCCAGCGCGTCCTCGATCACTTTGGAACGACTGGAAAACGCCTCGATCTGGTCACGCGATATGTGGGCCAGCTCGAAGTTGCCCTGGTTATCCAGAACCCGGATCTCATATCCCAGCGCACGCAGTTCCTGGGCAAGGATGCCCTTGTACATGGCATCGACTTGCGGCTGGATCTTGTAGATATCGTCGTTGCGCAAAGCGCGCCATTTGCCATCCGACCGCCTGGTCATGTTCATGACCACGGCATGCGTGTGCATCTGCGGATCCTTGGCCCGGCTCATTTCATGACGAAACTTGCCTATCACCAAGTTGCCCGAGCGCTCGAGCATGGTTTTGCCGTTCACCTTCAATCGTGTTTGGGCCAGGCGCTCGACTTCCTCCATGCTCTTGGTCACTGCGCGGTCGTGTGCTGCCATCACATCCTTGTCGCCGGCGATCAGCGCCTGCATTGAGACGGACTTAGGAGCCGAGAACGTTAGGTCTAAGCCCATGCGACGGGAGCCTGTTTCCTTGTCGAAGGTCTTAGCCATTCGTTCGCCATTCGGGAGCTTTCCATCGAACAGACGGGCCAGCTCCTTCTGGTCGATAGGCCCCTCCAAACCCAGCAACTCGGCACCGATACCTTGCCACTCGCCGGGGGCTTCCTTGGCGTAGTAGTCATCGGCGTTGGAAAAGTAGCCTGCCGCCGCGTACTGGTTGTCACCCTTGATCAGCGTCACGTTGAACATCGCTTACCTCGTCAAGCTGCTTGGCCAATGACGATTGCCGGCGCCCGCTCTTTGTAATCGACGTAAGGCGTCTTGATCTTGGTAATGGGGAAGTCCTCGGCAAACTTGACGTAGGCTTCCAAGTCATTGAGGTTCGAGATCTCCGAATCCATCACGACCGGTTCCAGCTTGATTTCCTCGGCCCTCGTCATGCGCCCTGCAGTCCAAGACTTGCGGAAGCGCTTGACCTCCTGATTGCCCAAGATTTCCTTGGCCATTTCGGCGTTCTTGGCGTTTGCCGCCGCCAGAATGACGTAGTTACGAAAGCACGACAGCAGCGTGTCCGCGTCGTCCCGGCCATAACTTGCGTTGAGCTGGGACCAGTCTTGCAGACTGCCGACCATGCGCAGGCCATGTTTCCGGCCCTTGGTCGCAGCGGGAACGAAACTCTCCAATTTACCGAGCGATTGCAGCTCATCGAGAAACAGCCACAGACGTTTACCGGTCATTGGCTCGGAGCTGAGGATGGTTGCGCAGATGGTATCGATCCAGGTGGCCACCAGCGGGCGCATGGTGTCGCGCATATCCTCCCGCCAGGTAATGAACAGGTTGCCGGCGTCGGGATCATTCACCCAGCGATAAATCGAAAAGTCACCTTTACCCATGTAGCGAAGAGGGCGGATGTACTTGTTCATCATGAACTGGATGCTTGCGATGGCTTTCTCCGCGTTGTCACGGAAATAGCCTTCGGAGTCGGTGTTCGCCAAGAACGCCCGGATGGTGTCGCCATCTTCGCGAACCAGAAGGTTGACCAGCGTATCTTGGTTGGCGTTGTTCGTTTCCATCAGCTTGCGCATGGTGTCGGACAGTACGTCCCGAGCGTAGGCACACCACTGCTCGTCGCTGGGGTCTACCTGCGGCGGAATGATCGATTTAGCCATGCGGTTGAAATCGTGAACGCCACGGATCTCGTTGAAGATGGTCCAGCCTGCAGAGCGCGCATCAAAGGGATTGAGAATGTAGTCGCCCTTGAAACTGAACTTGGAGTAAAAGGTCCCGTTGGGATCGACCACGGCCATGCGGTCGTTGCGCCGTAATGCCGATGCGATCATGCCTTCCATGGTCACGGACTTACCGGCACCGATGGACGCGCAGATCATGGTGTTGCGGTCTTCTAGGTGCAGCGGCATCGGCAGCTTGCCGACCATGATTGGCTTGGCATTCTCCAACCCCTTTTTGCGGCGCTCACGGTTGGTCTTGGCATTGCGAGCGTTGACCTTGCGCTCCACGAAATGCCAGTTACGAATCCGAGAACCACGCAGCCATTGCTGGAACCGTTCGCCTCTGAACCCGTCGTCGCAGTATTCGTACAGGTAGTAACACAAGCCTGCAGCAACAACCGAGGTGGCAATGGTGGCACCCAGCACTAGAGGTTCGTGCCAGCCGTTGTGCAGTGTTTCTTTGAACGCTGCAGGGAACGGCGCCAGTGGCAGCTGAGCCAGCTGGGTGCCGGCCAACCAGCCAGCGATCGGCAAACCAAAGCCCGCTGTCATAGCGGCGGAATCAACCTCTTGTTTGTGCATCAGTCCTCTCCTGATAGACGTTCAATGTCCTCGGCCAGGTCGGGCAAAAGTGCTGCGAGTGCATCCTCGCTGCTGACCAGGTGCTTGAGATGAGCGCGCAGCTCATTGACCTTGCCCTGTGCCGTTCCTTGACGCAGCAGATAGACCACGATGGCCTGAATGGTTCTGCTCCGTGCCTGTTCCTGGGTGATGGTTTCGAGCAAGCCAAGGATCTGTTGCTGCTCGGCCCAGCTGTCCATATCCACCTGCCGGCCACCTTTGTCTGTGGCCAGCACCCGGTCGCGGATGTAGCTCGATAGGTGCTTATAGCCAGCGAGTGCCGCCGCTTCTTCAACCCTGGACAGCTGCTCGTCGTTGAATCGAATGGGTACTGTTTTGCCCACGTTGCTCCCTCAAATGCACCTTGAAAATTGGGGTTTGACATGCCCAAAGGTAACGCACATTCGCTGTAATGCAAATGTATCACACAAAAACCTTGATTTATCTGCACTGCAAGCATACTTTGTAATACAAACGTATCACGTAGTAAATTCTGGAAAAGCGGCTCAGGCTCAAGGCTGACGCGGCTTCCACCTCCCGCCAGGGAGGTGCGTGTTGTGTATTGAGATTTTGACCCTGTTAAGGGTCGAAATTGATGCTCTTGTTAAGGGCGTTTTTAGTGCCTAGGCCGAAGGCCGTAGCGAGCGGAGGACAAGGGTAGGCAGAAAGGGTGCTGTATGGCTGTAGATTGAGTGCAGAAGGGGTATAGCTTGACTACAGGTAGGGGGTGAGTAGGATACAGGGTAAATGCAATATGGGTGCAGGTAGGGTGCAAAATGGCAGGCAAGGATATCGAGAAGGCACTGATGGCGGTTGAGCCAGTGACAAAGGCAGCGAAAATACGCAAGGTCATGCCAGTGATCGAGAAGCAGCTGAGGGCAGGTGTACGA
>NZ_BCBT01000095.1:0-7514 GCF_001320965.1 Pseudomonas sp. NBRC 111143
GTCATTCAGGTTTAGGGCCAAAAGGCAAGACGAAAAAAAGAGCAAAAAGTGGACATTGGCTATTCTGTCGGAATCGTAGGAAGCATCGCTTCCATAATTTCTCTATTTATTGCTGCTCCAAGTTGGCGCTCACGGGCTGTGCACGCAATTTACGTGCTGATCGTGACGGTCCTCGGAAGCTTGTACGTTGGTCACTCCGCCAAGCTTTCTGCGTACACAGACCAAGAGAAGCAGGCACAGAAAATTCTCCAATCAGCAGACTTGAGTTCAGATGGCAGCACTCGGGGATTCATTCTTGCGTCGCTGTCTTTTCTCGAGAAAAACAAAGACAGTTTTCCTGACACATATGCGTCGGCGAAGCAGCTTGCCGTGGCGTCTGAGGTCTTCATCTCAAAGCAGGATGACGGGATGGATCGGCTGTACCAGGGTTGGCGACTGAGAGACGTAGGCTCTGCAATGAAGGCCCTACTTGTGGGGATTGCAGGTAAATCTCCTGACAGTGGCGAGGGCTACTGAGCCCTCGTGAGATATCTAGGGGCGTTGGGGCGTGTTACGTCGTTAGGGCGTGCGGCTTGGGGCGATGGTGGCGTACAACCTAAGGTGCATAAGGGCCGGGTTTGTCTAGGTGGATTCTAATTTAGGGATATGTTTAGGGATACGCTTGGTGTTTTCCGAGAGAATGATGCATATTTTATTGGGTTGAACTAGGTATATTCGATTCCTGTCTCCGCACCAGCCCCCCCCTTTCCCCCAGGCTCCTCTCCGAACTTCCCCACCCTCTACCAACACTTACCTCCCTTGAAGATTGGCGCGAGCCCACTGCTCGGCTGTCGTGACGTTAATCGCCTGCTGTTCATTAAAGGTGCCCGCTTTCGGCCAGGCCATGCCTCGGCCCTGAGCAAACACGGCCCGATACTTCTTGATGTGATGAGTCGGGTCTTTTTCCAGTTCGTCCATCAGATACGGAACCGTCCATTCGTTACGTTTGAAAGGTCGTCCAAGGACACGTTCGAGCAGCCCAGCAACTTCATCGTAAGTAACAGTGTCGCCCGAGAGGTACACGATTTCGTTGCGCAAGCGGGGCTCGAAGAAAACGATTTCTGCTGTCAGCGCCCCGATGTCGTCGGGTGTGGTCAGGGTGACGCTGTTATCCAGCCCGCCCAGCGCGTTCACCGTGTCATTCTCGAAGTCCACCACTTCGAAAATGGGCTCAAACATGAAACTGGTGAACATCCCCGTCGAGATGATGACCCACTCAGTCTTGTCTTGAGCCCTCAGCAACTCGCGGACGTCAAGCTGGGCATCGAAAAGGTCCTGCGGGCTTCCGCGTCCAATCACCTCAAAATCCACGCCGAACTGCCACGGGAAATAGCGCTTGACGCCGGACTTCAGGGCCGCAGTGGCAAGCTTCATCGGAGTTTCTCGGCCTGCAACCATCCCTGCGCAGCCAATGACGGTATCGAATTGAGCGAATACCGCCGCAAGCTGGTCGATGGAGTCGCTCACCAGATCGGCAGCGACCATCTGAATGCCGAGGCTACGAAGCTCATCGATTTCGGCTTTTTTTGCCGGGACTTGGGTGTTGATGGTGGATTCGCGCAGCAGCACGCTGACCGTTGAGCCCGGGGCTCGTTCTGCAACCCGAGCAAGGTTGCGAAGCACGGGCAGCCCAAGCTCTCCTGCGCCTAATACGAGGATCGATTGAGGGGTTGGCTGGGTGGGATGGGTCATGATTTGTCCTGGTTAAAGTTGCCTGTAAGATGGACAAATGCTTGCACGACTATGCAGCGCTCGTAAGAAGGCACACGCGTGATACCAGGGGGAAGCATGGCCGATCATGAAGCTTTGAGGCAGGCTCAAGCCATCTGCCAGACGCTCAGAGAGGATGACGATGGGGTCAGGCGTGAGGTACTTGCACATGCGGGCAGTCGCTGGTCTCTGGGCATTCTGCATGCGCTAGGTGTCTACGGCACGATGCGCCACGCCGATATCAAACGGCAGTTGCGTGGCATTACACAGCGCATGCTGACCAAGACGCTGCGATCACTTGAGCGAGATGGCTTGGTCAGCCGACACGAGTTCCAAGAGATTCCGCCCCGTGTTGAATATGACCTGACTGCACTGGGGATGCAGCTGCTTGTCCGCATGTCGCCTATTTGGACGTGGGTGGTTGAAAACGTGGAGCAGATCCGCGAGGCCCGCCACAGGTTCGACAGTCAGGACGGAAAGACACCGTTCTGGCAAGCGCCCGTTCCGATGCCTGCAAGTTCGGTTACTGGCTATGACAGCCCGCTGATAGAGCGGGCTATAACAGCGAAGAGAGACAAATGATTGTTGCGGACACATCGAGAGTTCACCTCGAAAGTGTCTGGTCCGCGATACCCTCATGGCGGCTAACGCTTCCGCTTACAACGCCCACAGCCACCTCCTGCCCACATGGCGGCGCTTAGCGCTGTAACCTGTAGATCGGACCTGTGCTCGATCAACAAGCAGATCGAGCACCTGAATTTGGTCTTCATCGGAACCCGCCCGTCCCAAAATCTGCTCGAACGGCGCCTCATTCAATAATCCGCGGGCTATGTCCAGGCGTATCGCGTATGGTGGCCCACGTGTGCCTGTGCTGGCACAACAGTCACGTTCAACCGCTGCGCAAACCACAGTCGCACCCCGCTTGTCCCATGACTCACCTAATCTTTCGGTAGATTGGGCGGTCAGTCGCTGCTAATAGCCAACTACCCCAGGATTTTTATGACCCTGCAGAAGCGTAACAACGTGCATATTGCTGGGGACGGAGGGGCAACCTTGATCCTGGCGCATGGGTTTGGCTGTGACCAGAGCATGTGGCGGTTGCTGGTGCCACATTTCTCCAAGAGCTTTCGCGTTGTCACCTACGATCTGACCGGCGCCGGGCAATCTGACCTGGGAGCGTACGATCATGGCAGGCACGCGTCACTGTGGGGGCACGCAGCGGATCTTAACGAGATCATCAACGAGTTTGCGAAAGGCCCCGTGATCCTGGTCGGGCACTCGGTCAGCTCGATGATCTGTGCCTTGGCCACTGTGCAGTCGCCAGAGCGGATTGCTGCACTGGTGATGATCGGCGGGTCGCCTTGCTACGTCGACAAGGGTGACTACACCGGCGGATTCTCGCCGGATGAAGTGCTGCAAATGCTGGCCACCATCGACGACAATTATCTCGGCTGGGCCGGGACCATGGCGCCTGTCTTGATGGGGGCACCTGGGCAGCCGGGGCTTCACGAAGAGCTGCTGGAAAACTTTGCCCGCACCAACGCCTTTATCGCCAGGCATTTTGCCCGTGTGATTTTCCTGTCCGATCACCGGCAGGACATTTGCGGGCTGTCGATACCCACGTTGATCCTGCAATGTCCCGGCGACGTGGTCGTGCCAATGGGGGTTGGCGATTATCTGCACCGCGTGCTGCCCGACAGTCAGTTGAGCATCATCAACAACATCGGCCATTACCCGCAGTTGAGCGCGCCCAGTGCATGCACGGCTGCAATGGATGCTTTCTTCGTAGAACGTGGGTTGAGTGATGGATGACGCCGTGCAGTTGTTCACAGCATCGTATTTCGAGAATGCCCCGTGCGGACTGGTTGTCATGGCTGCGGATGGCGCCATCATCCGCGCCAACCAAACGTTCTGCGATTGGCTGGGATACGACTCGACGCGGATGCACGCGTGCAGTTTCGACCAGTTGCTGACGGTGGCTGGGCGTGTGTTCTAAAGCACACACTGGAAGCCATTGATGGACATGCAGGGCTCTGTTGCGGAGGTTAAGGTCGACCTGCAACACCGCAATGGAACAGCTGTTGCCATGTTGCTGAATGGTGTACGGCAGGCAAGTGAAGACGGTGTCGTCTACCAGTTGGCGTTGTTCGGCATTAGCCAGCGAGACCGCAATGAGCGGGGGATATTCTTGGCAATGCAGCGCGCCGAGGAACTGCTGGCGCAGAAGGCGGCCGCCGAATCGGCTTTGCAACGTGCCCAAGTCGAGTTGGCCGCAGCCTATGAGGATGTGCAACATCGGGCACTGCTGGCTGAACGAATGGTCGCTGTGGCTAGCCATGACCTGAAGAATCCGATGACGGCCATCAAGATGGCTACAGAGTTGCTTGCACGTGATGTCCAATCCGACCGGGGGCGCCGCCTGCTGAGCAGCATTGGCACTTCTGCCGAGAGAGCGCAGCGTATGATCGTCGATCTTCTGGATTTCGCGTCGATCAAACTCGGTCAGGGCATCGGCATCCGGCGCCAACACGTTGATCTTCTGAAGGCCATGGACCAATCCGTGAGCGAGCTCAGGATTGTTTTTGGCAACGCAAGCATTCGTCATTTGTCTCGGGGCCAAGGCACATTCGAGGTGGACCAGGACAGGTTGCAGCAGATGATCGGTAACCTGGTCGCCAACAGTGCGACATATGGCGACCTTCGCTATCCCATCACGCTCACTACCGAGTTCTGCGGCAACGGTGTGGTTTTGGGCGTTCACAACCACGGCCCTGCCATCGCCGAGGAACTGGTGCCGAAGTTATTCGAGCCGATGACGCGTGGTAGCGACCGGCAAGATGCGCTGCGTTCGCTCGGGCTTGGTTTGTTCATCGTCAAGCAGATCGCCGAAGCTCATGGTGGGCGGGTTACCGTGACGTCCAACCCAATCTATGGCACGACTTTCATCATCCACTTGCCCTATTGATCTGCCGGCACTGCGGCACATTCCTTCACGGATTCAGAAACACGCCAAAGTCTCAGTCGTCAGTCAAACCTTTCCCCATCGCTGTGTATTCAAGCGTATGCCGCTGGCCTTTGGAGTCTTCGTAGATCATGCGCGCGGACACCAATTCCCGCACGTCGGGCACTTCGCTCACGGAGATCACTCGGGCAATGTCCAAGTGCTGCGAGTAGTTGTACCGCTCAACCGGCGGCTGCTTGGAATCCTGCGCCACTTCATTGGCCATAGCCGTGCTGCAAAGGCCGCCGAACACCAATGCCACTAATGCTTTCATTTTCAAGTTACCTGTCTGTCGTGAAGGGGGCTTGCGGCGTCGTGAGCGCCGAGTTGCACCCAGTGTTCTGCAGGCGGATTAGTTGAGGGTTAACAGAGCAGGGGCGACCTCTCAACGCGTATGTCGGACTGTTCCCAAAATGCGGTTCACGGCTTCTTCTGGCTTCGCCGCGCCTTGCACTGATGCCCCGTTAGGCATAAATTCCCCCAGTCGCGGCAACCTCCGCGACCGGGTTTGGCGACCCGGGAAAACTTGGCGCAAAGCGCCCCACACGATTGCAGGCGCTTTTTTTGCGTCCGCAGCCTCGTGCCATGGCGGCTGTGCGTGGGAGACCTTCGGGTCTGCCGGGTTCCAAGTTCCCGGTTCGCCAACCTGCGTACAGCTGCCACCCAATTGTTTGGCGACGATGCGTGGCAGCTCCAACCTAACTTGGAGTTTCATGCATGTTTATCGCTATCTCCTACAGGATCCTCGCATCCGCTCTCCGCCGCTGCTCTTCGGCTCCGGTATCTCGAACCAATCGCTTTTTCCCTATCCACAGTCAGTCCACCCGCGAACTGAGGCAGGTGTCCCATGACTGACCACGAGCGCCTTTTCACAATCCAATCCTATGCCTGGACCCTCGAGCTCCTGGGCGAGGCACTGGCTCAATACGATGAATTGCTTGAGTGTGAGCACAACCCGCAGTTGAGTGGTCGAGGTGCGGCGGGGATTCATCAGGCCATCCGCATCATCGGTCGGATGACGGCGGAGGAGTGTGGAAGGTTGATTGATTTGGCGGGGGAGGCGGGGTAGCTGTTGGATGTGTTGTTGGCCCTCGATTGCTGGGGCCGCTTTGCGGCCCTTTCGCGGCACGAGGCCGCTCCCACACCGACCGGGCTTGAGCTACCGATGTGACTTTTCATACGCGATCCATCGCTCGCGCATTCGCCGGACCACTTGAAGTCTTTTGCACATTTGGCGGTAGCGGCGGCTGTTGTAGCAGGCGAGGGCTGCGGCGGCAGAGAGCATGCCCAGCAGCGAGGTCCACTTCATTCCAGATTGGAAGTACCCTCTTCCGCAGGCTAATAGAGCAATAATCAGTATTGCCGCTATCCATTCTGTGGCGCCTCGTCTACCACGGATTACCGCGTATTGAGCGCTTACTAGTACTACAGCGCACAACATCATTATAGAGTCGGCATGTTCTAGTCGGTTGGCATATGTAGGGAAGTAGGTCTTGATTACTACTGCGCCAGACATCGGAATGGCCAGTAGTGTAAATAGCATTCCTAGAATTTTTATGGGGACAAAGCGCTTGTAAAACTTGCCCCAGGAAATGGAAAAAAACATTTTCTTTTGACCTCCTCAATCAATGGTGCTGTAAGACTTTCTCCCATACTGCATCCCTATCAGATCGATGCGCCATTACAGGGCTCACTAATCATCGCTGTGATCGCACTACAGAGTTGTGTGGGTATGAAAAATTTAGGTAATACGCCGAGGCGCTGATTGAGTTTGACCGCTTGCAGGAGTTGGCTGGCACGGGCTTACCTCCCACACTGAAACGCTGAATGTTTCTTAAGATCAGCGACGGATTGCCTGCTCTATGGCTTTGATCGTTTCGGGTCTGATGCCCTGGGGGGCGGTGACTTCGATTCTCGGTGGACTTCGCGGTGGTGCTACCGGTGTCACTTGGGCCGCCTTGGCTTTGGCTGCTGCGCGGGCTTGTAATTCGGCCCGATGGAGAAAGCTCTGGTAGCCGGCCCAAGCTTTTACTACCAGTAGGATTGCCACAAGTGAGAATGCCCAGACATTGCTTCTGCGAACTTGGCGCAGCCAATTCCGGATGCCACTGGCCTGCATCGTGACTACCTCCGAGAGCCTTTTTAGCTGCTTTGGAATTGTCGGGGCCGCTTTGCGACCCTTTCGCGGCACGAGGCCGCTCCTATACGGATTGGGTTTGAGCTACCGACGGAGCTTTTCATAGGCGATCCATTCCTCGCGCATTCGCCGGATCACTTGAAGTCTTTTACACATTTGGCGGTAGCGGCGGCTGTTGTAGCAGGCGAGAGCCAAGGCGGCGAAGAGCATGCCAGTCAGCGATATCAACTTCATGCCAGGTTCGAAATATCCTCTACCGCTGGCAATAAGACATATGGCTAGCATCCCCACGATCCACCATGTCGCTCCTGTTCTACCGCGAATAACGGAGTACTGAGCAATGCCCTGCACAACGCCACACAGTCCAAGCATGGCGACCATGTACTCAAGGTAGTGGGGGGGCTTGTGAAAATAGATATCGGTAATCAGTCCGCATGCTATCGGGACAGTTACCATAGTCAGGAGCATGCCTAGTGCTTTGATTGGAAAAAATCGTTTGAAAAATTTGCTCCAAGGAAATGTGAGGAACATCATTCTGCTAACTCCTCAAGCAAAATTACTGCAAGATTTTGGATTACTTCACTGCTGGCAATACCGATGCCGCTGAGAATGGACTCAATAATAAGT
>NZ_BCBT01000096.1:0-6526 GCF_001320965.1 Pseudomonas sp. NBRC 111143
AGGTGCCTGGAAAATTGCAACTTGCCGCGGCTGCACGACAAGTTGATCGGAGCATCCTTGGGAAATCTAACAACTACGGTGATTCAACTTGCCGGATTGAGTTTTACCTCTGCTGGATGGACCTCAATCAAGCATCTCCAACGCGGTCGGCGCGCTCATAGGTGCTCTCGGAGAAAATCGACGAAAGCCATCGTCCGCGCCGAGCGTCGCCGCTCTGGACTGAGCACTGCGCTCACAGGCAGCGCAGTAGTCTGATAATCGTCGAGCACGGTGGAAACCCGGCCCTGTTCGACATCGGCGGCGAAAAGCCATTCAGGAGACAGGGAAATGCCCAGGCCGGAGAGGACCATTTCACGGATGGCCTCGCTGCTGTTGCTGGTGATATTGCCTTTGATGGATATATCGAGCTCTTTAGCATCGCGCTTGAAGTGCCAGATGTCGTAATGCTCCAGCAGGGTGAACGCGATGCAGTTGTGACCTGTCAGTGCGCCGGGCTCGCGTGGCATACCGTGACGATCCAGATAGGCGGGCGCGGCATAGACCCGCCGTGTGCTGGTGCCAAGAGGCATCGCCACCACCCCCTCGCTCTTCACCACGCCGATACGGATGGCCAGGTCGATATTCTCCTTGAGCAGGTCTTCATTGTGATCGCTCAGCCGCAGGTCAATCCGCACATCGGGATAGCGCTGCAGAAAAATCCCTAGCAGCGGCGCGATACACAGCCTCCCGTAACTGACAGGTGCGGCTACGCGCAGCGGGCCAGCGATCTGCTCCTGGCCGCTGGCGAAGCTGCGCGTGGCGGTCTCGAGGTTGGCGAGAATTTCCTGGCAGTGGCCGTAGAACCGTTGTCCCTGGTCGGTCAGGGACAGGTGGCGGGTACTGCGGGCGAATAATGGCCCGCCGAGATGCTGCTCCAGAGCGCGGATCTGCTTGCTCACTGCCGGCTGCCCCACGTTCAGCTCTCGAGCCACCGCAGAAAACGACCCACGCTCCACGACGCGTCCGAAGATGCGCATGCTGTCAAACAGATCCATCGGCAATTAGGCCTCTTTTCGGAATAAGTAATATGCAAATTTAGTTTCTTATCGGAATACTGAAAGCGCGGCAACCTGTAGGCGTCCACTTCATCGAGGCCCTACATCATGAATCACACAATGCTTGCTGCTATTGCTGAGTCCGCCCAGGCCCCACTGGTCTTACGCCACATCGCTCGCCCCATTCCCGGCAAGGGCCAGGTACTGGTCAAGGTCCATGCCGCCGGGGTCAACCCGCTCGATAGCAAGATCGCCTCCGGCACGGCGGCCCACGCCCGCCAGCCACTGCCCGCCGTGCTCGGTCTGGATCTAGCCGGTACGGTCATCGAATTGGGCGAGGCGGTTGAAGGTTTCGCGCTTGGCGAAGAGGTCTTCGGCATGGCCGGCGGGATCGGTGGTGCCCAGGGCGCTATGGCCGAATACATCGCCGTCGACGCCCGGCTGATCGCGCCCAAACCACACACACTCAGCATGCGCGAGGCTGCCGCCTTGCCGCTGGTATTTATCACCGCATGGGAAGGCCTGGTGGATCGCGCCAACGTTCGCGCTGGCCAACGCGTGCTGGTTCATGGCGGCGCTGGCGGTGTCGGTCAAGTCGCCGTGCAACTGGCCAAGGCGCGTGGTGCCGAGGTCTACGCCACCGGTTCGGCAGCGAGTCTGGACTTCATTCGCTCGCTGGGGGCTACGGCTATCGACTATCAGGCGGAGAGCGTGGATAGCTATGCCGAGCAGCATACGGCCGGGGAAGGTTTCGACATCGTCTACGACACGGTAGGCGGCACCACGCTGGATGCGGCGTTCAAGGCAGTGAAGCCCTATACCGGGCACGTACTGAGCTGCCTTGGTTGGGGGCAACACAGCCTCGCGCCGCTGTCGTTTAAAAGTGCCACCTACTCGGGCGTATTCACCCTGACGCCGTTACTCACCGGCAAAGGCCGCGAACACCACGGGGCTATCCTACGCGAGGCCGCCGCGCTGGCGGATGCCGGACAACTGAGGATTCGCGTCTATCAGCAGCGCTATGAGCTGCATGAGGTCAACGAGGCGCTTCGCCAGGTCGCGGAAGGTCGCGGCAAGGGCAAGACGGTAATCGAGTTGCTGAGCAACCCCTCTCCCCTGTAGTCGCAGCCGGGCGAGTCATCGGTCTTGTAACCTAACCCTTTTACGTTTCAGCGGTTGTCCTCACAGGCGCCTGTGAGGACAACCGCTTGGTTATTTGCGCCGTTAGTATCTGGACTCTGCGGGTATGCCCGCAGGCTTCACACAAGGTTACGTTGCATCCATTCACGCGGACTTGCGCCGAGCTTGCGACGAAACGTGCGGGCAAGCGCTGAAGGGCTTTCGTAGCCAACCTCGTCGGCAATCAGTGCGATAGGTCGCCCCTCACGCAAACGCTTTTGCGCCAAGCTGATTCTCCAGTTCGCCAAATAATCCGCAGGTGTGGTGCCTACGGTCTTGCGAAAGTGCGCCGCAAAACTTGCGCGCGACATACTGGCAATGTCAGCCAGATCAGCCACGGACCAGTTGCGCTGTGGCTCACTGTGCATGCAGGTGAGCGCGCGCGACAGACGAGCGTTGGCCAACCCAGCCATCATCCCCGAGGCAATGCTGCGGCTGGCAATGAGATGGCGAAGCAGCTGAATCACCATCAGCTCGAACAGGCGATTGAGGACGACATCACGGCCGCATTCGTCGCCGAAGGCTTCTTCAAACAACCAGTCGAGGTTGCCCGTGAGACCCGGCAACTCTCGAAGTGGTTTGACGATGTAGTCCGGCAAGGCAAGGGTCAGGGGGTTATTGGCACCGCCATCGAACAGTAAGGTGGCACACACCAACTCCGCCTCATCGACCTCTGTTGCCACCAGTTGATGTTCCAGCGGACGAGCGACTAGCACCAGGCTCGGCTCTACCAACTCGATAAGCTGATTGCTCTTATCCCTGAAGGTCAGGCGTCCCGATCGCAATAAGTGCGCATGCCCGTAGCTGCCCTGACCGTAGATGTCGGTTGTTCCGCAAAAACCGCCCTTGTGAAATGTGGCGGCATGCAGGTTGAAGTGTTTAAGCAGCGTTGATAAACGGTCCATAGCCGGCTCTATTTAGACGATCTGTTGCATACCATCGACGATCTGAATCCGAAAATAAAGCCTCGGTCCCTAGTATTAGCTCCAAGCTTGATCGACAAGCTCCTTGCTCAAACTACTGGAGAACCACCATGACTCGCATCGCCGCTCTCACTTTGGAACAAGCACCTGCTGGCTCGCGCGCTGCCCTCGAAGGCATTCAGAAAGGCCTCGGATTTATTCCCAATGCCTTCAAAACATTGGCGCATGCACCTGCTGCATTAAATGGCTATCTGGGCCTCGCTCAAGCGCTGGGCAAAATCTCGCTGAATGCTGCCGAGCGTGAAGTGGTTGCCCTGGCCACCTCAGAAATCAACGGCTGCGACTACTGCATCGCTGCCCACTCGTTCTTCGGGGCAAAGTCTGGTTTGAGCGAAGAGGACATTCGCCAGGCCCGCTCAGGCACGCTCAACGCAATTGCCGCGCTGGCACACCAGATCACCGAGAGCCGTGGTCAATTGAGTGATGCTCAGATAGCCGCTGCGCACGAGGCAGGCCTTAGCGATAGCAAGATCGTGGAAGTGGTCGCGCAGGTAACGCTGTTAACCCTGACCAACTACCTGAACAACATCGCCGCTACCGATATCGACTTCCCGCCATCGGCACACTAGGAGGCAAGCGCTATGAGCCAAGTAACCGTCTACACCACACAGCATTGCCCTTATTGCCTGAGCGCAAAGAGCCTGTTGGCGCGCAAGGGGGTCACTGCAATCGAAGTTGACGTTGAGACATCACCTCAGCGACTCGCGGAAATGCTGCAGCGATCCCAGCGCAGAACCGTCCCGCAGATATTTATTGGGGACAGGCATGTCGGCGGCTTTGACGATCTGGCAAGCCTTGATCGCAAAGGCGAACTGGATGCCCTGTTACAAGCTTGATGCACTCTAATGCTCCGGATGTCATCACCATGCGGAGCATATTTTTTACTTTCCTGACCCAATACCAAGCGGGACTCACTCGGCACGCTATCCGCCTTAGCGTCGAATGAAGGGCTGATAAGGGTCGCGTGCTGCTAGGCGTCATGGCCCGCTTCTGGTCGGTATCTGCCTGTCACGACAGGTAGGTGCCGACCAGAAGTGGACAATTCAGATTATCCGGCTGCTGCCGGTGCTCTAGGCCGTTCCAATAGTCGCTGAGGGCATAGTTTCCTTCCTCGATACTAAATCGAATGGTTTTCAGTTCTGAATGCCAACCTGAATCTTCTGTCGCGCAACCCAGCGGTAACAACATTCCGGCAATAGCCTATCGCCAGAAGTAGGATGACACCCTATTTGTAACGCTCTGTATCTCGGCATGAAATCTTACACAAGCTTGCACAAACAGAACGGCAGGACACATCTGCATTACATGCGCGTGAAAGATTGGGTTACATCAGGAACACACCGTTTCCTGATAGTGCGCGTGACGAAACGGCACAACTCAACCCACGAGGTACTCCCATGATCAACGCTATTGAAAATGTGCTTTACACCGGTAAGACCCATACCACCGGGGGGCGTAACGGCGAGTCGCGCAGTTCCGACGGGCGACTGGACATCAAGCTTTCCGCGCCTGGTTCCTCTGGCCCTGGCACCAATCCCGAGCAGTTGCTAGCAGCAGGCTGGTCGGCCTGCTTTATCGGTGCCATCGGCAAGGCGGCTGCTGCGATGAAAGTGACGCTGCCCAGCGACGTGTCGGTGGATGCAGAAGTGGACTTAGGCAACACCGGAACCGCCTACTTCCTTCGTGCACGGCTCAATGTCAACCTTCCTGGCGTGGACCCTCAAGTCGCCCGGTCACTGGTCGATACTGCGCACGGCACTTGCCCCTACTCGAAAGCGACTCACGGCAACATCGACGTCGAAATTAATCTTCTCTGACCCCGATACGCAGCGCGGCCCCAAATGGGCCGCACTGTCGCGAGCACATTGGCCGTTCTGGCCGCACCCGCTATGGCCGGATTTGCCGATCACTGCTTGTCAGCCTTACCAGGCTAAATCTCGCAGCCCTGAACAAGCTTCAAGGTGTTTATCATCGTTTGTTGCTTGCTACTCCTCCCCGCCCTCACCCGCTGCTCCTAAGAGCGAAGTCGCGGTCGCTCCAAGAGCCACGTCCAAGCTCAATGACCCACAAGCAGCCGCTGCCCACACCGTGTTGCTGTGTGAACGCAGCTAGGTATGAGTCGCCCCGCGACGATCAGCCTCAATCCGCTGATCTCAATCATGAGAAACACCTATGGTCTGCGGCCGTCATGAGCATGCTGATGCGGCAGCGCGTTGCCGATTCCGGCAAAAATTTGCAGGCCTCGAGCGAGCTGCGCATCGCTTAGATAGAGCTAGTGCGGAGCTGGGAATGAAAGCTCACCTGGCATTTATATTGCTCTCGTCATGTTGGTCAACAAAACACCTAGAGAGTACCTATGACAAGCATCAATGGACTGGGTCTGAATGTTCCTGTGGGGTATCACAGTAAGCACGCGCGTATCGACGAGAGCCCCTCACAAAGCGATGCAAACCAGGTCGGGAAGGCGCAGGCTTTAGTTGCGGCGGAACAGCAGGAAAAGAGCGCCACAGATAAGTTCATGGAATACATGAACATGTCGGATCAGGAGAAACTCCAATATATGCTCCTGGCACAGATGGGAATTTCCAAGGAGGAATACGACTCCATGTCGCCCGAGGAGAAAGCCAGCATCGATGAAAAAATAGAGGAGAGAATGAAGCAGATTTCTGAGGCACAGAATAAGCAAGGTTCGCAAGGAGCCGAGCGCTCTAGCACTGAAGGAAAGCTCAATGCTGCCATCGAAAACTCACAAGCAAGAGAGCGTAAACCCGTTCTAGATTTGAGCGCTTAAGGGTATGGCACATTTCCTCTGCTGAAGGATTATCTCGATCAGTTGCGGGCCCAAGGGTCGAGGCAATCAGTAAGACCGGATCAGGCGATTATTGCCTGACTATCCGATCACCTACGGCGCCGCAAAGGCACAGCATACTGCAGCCCCTACCAAAAACTGCGACGACATCGCAGCGTATTATGCGGGCCAAGGTGACCGAATGGCGGGCAAAGTACCGGCGGCATATCTGATCACAACCCCTACCAGACAGATTGCGACTCAGGATAACAAGATAGTTGTCTCGTACTGCTAACTTTTCCGCTACTTACAAGGCATTGGTAGCATCGATATCTACCATCAACCCGATGAAGTTCTCTAAAAAAACCTCGGGCGTAACATCTGCTCCGTACCCAGCCAACAACTTCCCGGAGCACACGACCATGAATCGCCAAGCTATCCTCGGTTTTGCTTTCTCTATACTCGCCGCCAACGTTTTTGCGGATTCCGCCACTCAATCCATTATCACTGCGAGTGGTTCCGCCCCCCTCAGCCAGAACAGT
>NZ_BCBT01000097.1:0-6039 GCF_001320965.1 Pseudomonas sp. NBRC 111143
GCGATTCTGGATGTGCTCAAGGAGCAAGGTATCGAGGTCAGTATGGATACGCTCAAGAGCTACCTGTACCGATACCGCAAGGCCCAACGTGGAAACCAGGCAAAGACTGCAAGCCCAGCACCAGTGCCGCAACATTTTGAGGAACCAGCGCGGCAGGTCGAGCCGGAACAGGAAGGAGGTGTATCGTACGATACAGAACCGAGCCATGACGCGGACGAACGGCCCCATTTGGGGCCGGCTGAGTTGAGCAGGCTCATGAATCCCGGGGACGATCAAAACGCCTCGGACTTGGATCGATATGAAAGCGCAGCGCGCAGCAGAAGGAAACGCACATGAGAACCGTCACCGTGAATTTCACCGGCAACTCCGGAAAAACCACACTCTCCGATAACCTGCTTTGGCCCCGTATCGGCGGTCTGCGGTTTGCAATTGAAACCATCAACGCCGGTGCGTCGGACACCGCAGCCGAAATTGAACGCCTCAAGGGCAAACAGTTTGGCGAACTGTCCGAGGTACTGCTGACCGAGGACAAGGTTGTGGTCGACGTTGGCGCATCCAACGTTGAAGACTTCTTCAAGTTCATGGGCCAGTACGACGGCTCCCACGAAGATATCGATTACTTCCTGGTGCCGGCAGTGCCGGAGAAAAAGCAGCAGGTCGATACCATCAACACCATCAAGACCCTGGCCGCGCTCGGCGTGCCGGCGAAAAAGATCTTGGTCGTCTTCAACAAAGTCCAGATCGATGATGCCGACGATATCCCGCAGACGTTCGCGGCGCTGTTCGGCTTCCACGAAGTCGAGAAGAAATTCACCCTCAAGCGCGATGCTGTGGTGTACGCGAACGAAATTTTCGAGCGCCTGCGCCCGCTGAAAATGAACGTCACGCAGGTACTGGAGGACTCCACGGACTATCGCGCCCAGTTGCGCGATGCCAAGGACGAAACCGAAAAGGATCACGCCCTGCGCATGATCTCCGCGCAGCGCCTGGCCAAGTCGGCATCGCGCAACCTTGACCAGGTATATGCCTCGCTGTTCGGCAAGGGGAAGTGATCGATGGCCAAGGACCCAACCACGGCCCGCGAAGCGATGGTCGCGCAAATGATGGAGGACTTTGATGCCATCGTGCGGCGCCTGGAACAGGTCGACGCCGACCTGGCGGCGAAGACTTCCGAAGCCGTACGCGATGCAGCAGGCAAAGTCCTGCTGCAGACGCAGCTGAACTTCGAGTCGATGATGGAAGAACAGCGCAACGCACTGGTGCAGGCAGGACGCGAAGCGGCAGCGCGGATTGGGAATGAGATCAACCGCAGTGCGGCCAGCCTGGTGACAGCACAGGCTGAGCGCCGGGCGGTTGGGTACTCGGTAGCTCTGCTATCGATTGGTGCGGCGCTTGGCGCCGCCATCGTGTATGTCGCCTACTTAGTAGGACGGTGAGGGGGCTTGCCCCCTTTTTTTGATGTGTAACCTGTATCGTACGATACAGGTTACAATGTCTGTAACGTTCACCCCCCTGACGCCGAGTGATCAGCAGGGGGGATTCTCGCGTGCGAGAAATGGAGGCCGCATGTCCGCAACCCCAAGCCAGTTGCTCTATGACGAAATCGAGGGGGCGTACGACTGGTTCAATGATCGGTTATACGGTGGCCAGCTGCCCGGCTGCATCTTCACCCTGCAGCGCAAGGCCAACACTTTCGGCTATTACTCGCCATCGCGCTTCCTGCGCCGGAATGGCTCGGGTAAGAGCGATGAAATCGCGCTGAACTGCGCCTACTTCGCGCATCGCAGCATCAAGCAAACGCTGTCCACGCTGGTGCATGAACAGGCGCACCAGTGGCAGGACTGCTTCGGGAAGAAGTCTCGCGGCGGGTACCACAACCGCGAGTGGGCCGACAAAATGGAGGCCATCGGGCTGATGCCTTCGCACACGGGTGAGCCTGGCGGGCGCCGGTGCGGGCAGCAGATGACGCACTACATCATCGAGGGCGGTCCCTTCGATGTGGCATGCGACGAATTACTCGCAACCGGCGCCATGATTTCCTGGATCGATATCGTCACCCAGCGGGTGCCAATGTCCGCAACGCAGCTGTACGGGCCAGGTGGGGAGCCTTTACCCCAGCCCGAGGATCCGACCATCGACATACCGGCACTGACTGTTGCGGGTCTGATCCAGCCGGCAACGCCGGCTGAGGATCCGAAGAACAAGCGCAAGTACACCTGTCCCAGCTGCAAGTTGAACGTGTGGGGCAAGCCAGGCCTTAGCGGGCGGCTGCTCTGTGTGGACTGCGACGTACGTTTCCTTGAGGCCGGCGAGCTGGTGGAAGTGCCGCCCGACGCTGATGCCCAGCCGGGCGGGGACGACTGATAACCGGAGGGCGTCAGTTGCCCCCGCCTGGCCGCTGCCGGCGAGGCGACTTGCTGCCGGTGAGGCCCTAACGTATATATGCGTTAGGGCTAAGAACCAGCTGGAGATCACCTCCCATGTACATACCGTCACGCGACGACTTGCTGCAGCTGTACGAGAACGACATTAAATCGGGGGGCATAGAGAAAACGGAAAAAATCGTACGATAAGCCCTGCTGACAGCCTGCAAGCCCTTAGGTTGTGTAGTCGGTGTCCGAATGGGGTATACCCTAACTTGGCGTCAGACCATCCGGCGCTAAATCGTCAGAATAGAGTTGCCTTCCGAATTGATTGACATACGCCGTCAAGGGTCATAGATTTCTTCCTGACACATTTCCCTCAGGAGGATACCTTGCACGGTCAGCGCATCGGTTACGTCCGCGTCAGCAGCTTCGACCAGAACCCAGAACGGCAGCTCGAACAGATCCAGGTGGATAAAGTGTTCACCGACAAGGCGTCGGGCAAGGACACACGGCGGCCCGAACTGGAACGGCTGCTCGCCTTCGTGCGCGAAGGCGACACGGTCGTGGTGCACAGCATGGATCGTCTGGCGCGCAACCTCGACGACCTGCGCCGCCTGGTGCAGGGCCTCACCCAGCGCGGCGTACGCATCGAGTTCCTTAAGGAGCATTTGACCTTCACCGGCGAGGACTCGCCGATGGCGAACCTGATGCTGTCGGTAATGGGCGCGTTCGCCGAGTTCGAACGCGCCTTGATCCGCGAGCGGCAGCGCGAGGGCATCGCGCTCGCCAAGCAGCGCGGGGCCTACCGTGGCAGGAAGAAATCCCTGTCGTCTGAGCGTATTGCCGAACTGCGCCAACGTGTCGAGGCTGGCGAGCAAAAGACCAAGCTGGCTCGTGAATTCGGAATCAGTCGCGAAACCCTGTATCAATACTTGAGAACGGATCAGTAAATATGCCACGTCGTTCAATCCTGTCCGCCGCCGAGCGCGAAAGCCTGCTGGCGTTGCCGGACACCAAGGATGAGTTGATCCGTCACTACACGTTCAGCGAAACCGACCTCTCCATCATCCGGCAGCGGCGCGGCCCGGCCAACCGGCTGGGCTTCGCCGTGCAGCTCTGTTACCTGCGCTTTCCTGGTGTCATCCTGGGCGTCGATGAGCCGCCGTTTCCGCCCTTGTTGAAACTGGTCGCCGACCAGCTCAAGGTCAGCGTCGAAAGCTGGGACGAATACGGGCAGCGGGAGCAGACCCGGCGCGAGCACCTGGTCGAACTGCAAACGGTGTTCGGCTTCCAGCCCTTTACCATGGGCCACTACCGGCAGGCCGTCCAGTTGCTGACCGAGATGGCCTTGCAGACCGACAAGGGCATCGTGCTGGCCAGCACCTTGATCGAGCACCTGCGGCAGCAGTCGGTCATTCTGCCTGCCCTCAACGCCGTCGAGCGGGCGAGCGCCGAAGCAATCACCCGCGCCAACCGGCGCATCTACGATGCCTTGGCCGAACCGCTGTCGGACGCGCATCGCCGCCGCCTCGACGATCTGCTCAAGCGTCGGGACAACGGCAAAACGACCTGGCTGGCCTGGCTGCGCCAATCGCCCGTCAAACCGAATTCGCGGCACATGCTGGAACACATCGAACGCCTCAAAGCGTGGCAGGCGCTCGACCTGCCTTCTGGCATCGAGCGGTCGGTGCACCAGAACCGCCTGCTCAAGATCGCCCGTGAGGGTGGCCAGATGACGCCCGCCGACCTGGCCAAGTTCGAGGCGCAGCGACGCTATGCCACCCTGGTGGCGCTTGCCATCGAGGGCATGGCCACCGTCACCGACGAAATCATCGACCTGCACGACCGCATCCTGGGCAAGCTGTTCAACGCCGCCAAGAACAAGCATCAGCAGCAATTCCAGGCGTCCGGCAAGGCGATCAACGCCAAGGTGCGGTTGTTCGGCCGCATCGGCCAGGCGCTGATCGAGGCCAAGCAGGCGGGCCGCGATCCGTTCGCCGCCATCGAGGCCGTCATGTCCTGGGATGCCTTCGCCGAGAGCGTCACCGAAGCGCAGAAGCTTGCGCAGCCCGAGGACTTCGATTTCCTGCACCGCATCGGCGAAAGCTACGCCACGCTGCGCCGCTACGCGCCGGAATTCCTTGCCGTGCTCAAGCTGCGGGCCGCTCCCGCCGCGAAGGACGTGCTCGACGCCATCGAGGTGCTGCGCGGCATGAACAGCGACAACGCCCGCAAGGTGCCCGCCGACGCGCCGACCGAGTTCATCAAGCCGCGCTGGCAGAAGCTGGTCATGACCGACACCGGCATCGACCGGCGCTACTACGAACTATGCGCGCTGTCGGAGATGAAGAACGCGTTGCGTTCCGGCGACATCTGGGTGCAGGGGTCGCGCCAGTTCAAGGACTTCGAGGACTACCTGGTGCCGCCCGCGAAATTCGCCAGCCTCAAGCAGGCCAGCGAATTGCCGCTGGCCGTGGCCACCGACTGCAACCGGTACCTGAACGACCGGCTGACGCTGCTGGAAACACAGCTTGCCACCGTCAACCGTATGGCGACGGCCAACGAGCTGCCGGACGCCATCATCACCGAGTCAGGCTTGAAGATCACGCCGCTCGACGCGGCGGTACCCGACACCGCCCAAGCGCTGATCGACCAGACGGCAATGATCCTGCCGCACGTCAAGATCACCGAACTGCTGCTGGAGGTGGACGAATGGACGGGCTTCACTCGGCATTTCGCGCATCTGAAATCGGGCGACCCGGCCAAAGACAAGAACCTGTTGCTGACCACGATCCTCGCCGACGCGATCAACCTGGGCCTGACCAAGATGGCGGAGTCTTGCCCCGGCACGACCTACGCCAAGCTGGCTTGGCTGCAAGCCTGGCACATCCGCGACGAAACCTACGGGGCGGCGCTGGCCGATCTGGTCAACGCACAGTTCCGCCATCCCTTCGCCGAGCACTGGGGCGACGGCACCACCTCATCGTCGGACGGCCAGAACTTCCGCACCGGCAGCAAGGCCGAGAGCACCGGCCACATCAACCCGAAATACGGGAGCAGCCCAGGGCGGACGTTCTACACCCACATTTCTGACCAGTACGCGCCATTTCACACCAAGGTCGTGAACGTCGGCGTGCGCGATTCGACCTACGTGCTCGACGGCCTGCTGTACCACGAGTCCGACTTGCGGATCGAGGAGCATTACACCGACACGGCGGGCTTCACCGATCACGTCTTCGCCCTGATGCACCTCCTGGGCTTCCGCTTCGCGCCGCGCATCCGCGACCTGGGCGACACCAAGCTCTACATCCCGAAGGGCGACGCCGCCTATGACGCGCTGAAACCCATGATCGGCGGCACGCTCAACATCAAGCACGTCCGCGCCCATTGGGACGAAATCCTGCGGCTGGCCACCTCGATCAAGCAGGGCACGGTGACGGCCTCCCTGATGCTCCGAAAGCTCGGCAGCTACCCACGCCAGAACGGCCTGGCCGTGGCGCTCCGCGAGCTGGGCCGCATCGAGCGCACGCTGTTCATCCTGGACTGGCTGCAAAGCGTGGAACTGCGCCGCCGCGTGCATGCCGGCCTGAACAAGGGCGAGGCGCGCAATGCGCTGGCCAGGGCAGTGTTTTTCAACCGCCTGGGTGAAATCCGCGACCGCAGTTTCGAGCAG
>NZ_BCBT01000098.1:0-4092 GCF_001320965.1 Pseudomonas sp. NBRC 111143
CCGACGGTATACGTCCAGGCCCCCGAGAAACGGCATGATCAAGGACCGAGTGCCATTTTCGAGCGGCAGGCTACTGACTGATCAGAACCATGTCCAGCCACTCGATCAGCGCACAGTAGTCGGGTTCGCGGCTGAGGCTGGTGGGAGGCAGGGACCCTGCCGATATCTAGTGGGCACGGGGACGGAAACCCGCGCAGCCTTGCTAGCGGCTGCCAGGTTGACGATGGTTGACAGTTGACGAGGTTGACGCCTCCCGAAGAGAAGGGTCAGTAGCCTGGTGAATGGTTGATGGGGTTCACCACCCAGACGGGTGTGTTCACCCGGTTCACCTGTTCACTAAGCTGGGCACCCTGCTGCTAACAAAGTCCCGCGGGTTCCCAGCCCCGTGTCTCATAGGTTTGCTCAGGGTCCCCGGCACCATCGAAGCATAGCCAAAGCCCAACTCTCGCTGAA
This sequence comes from Pseudomonas sp. NBRC 111143, assembly GCF_001320965.1. Lineage (NCBI taxonomy): Bacteria > Pseudomonadati > Pseudomonadota > Gammaproteobacteria > Pseudomonadales > Pseudomonadaceae > Pseudomonas > Pseudomonas sp. NBRC 111143. The sequence continues at coordinate 454 of NZ_BCBT01000098.1, forward strand.
GGTGGCCCTACATGCTGGGCGTGGGTATTGACCCAAAGCTATTGAAATGGGTTTCAAGTGTTTCAAGTGTTTCGCCATCGACAACACTATGATTTATAAGAATTTTTTCTGAAAAAAACCGTGAAATAACATGTGTAACAAGAAACTTTTAGGTGTATCGGTGTTGCATGTCCACTGTGTGCGCAAGCAGCCGATACCACTTACACAGTTTCTGGATGGCGATCCGATCAATGCCTTTCTGAATGCAAGGCTAGCGCTGGTGGCCCCTTAGCCCTGCGAATAGGCCCCGCCCGTAGAAAATGTCATTATTGGTAATCAAAGCTTATAAATCGCCAGCAGGGAGCTCATCGATCAGAATGGCTAGCACGCGTGAAAAAATGGACAGTGTTCGAGCATCCAGGGATGGTCACGAATTCCACGAGGCGTGGGTCGCTCGTAAATGCCTGGGACTTCTGCTGCCCAGAGACCAGTTCGTTGGTGTTGCGATAGAGGGTTTCTCTCCCATTGATCAAACGGGTGCAGAGGACGCAGGCAACGAAATTGCCGACGCCGTTCTCTATTACGGGAAAGCTGCCTCATTTGAGCACGCCCAAAAGATCGTCGTGGTGCAGGTTAAGTACTCAAAAGCCTCGGAAGACAAAGCGTTCCGTGCAGCCGATGCGAAAAAAACCATCGAGAAGTTCGCCAAGACCTATAGGTCGCACAAGACCAAGTACGGGACTGCTCAAGCACGTGAGAAACTTCGCTTCGAGTTAGTGACAAACCGTCCAATTCTCGGCGAACTGGACGACGCGATCGCTGGGATTATTGCTGGAATTTCAGCGACAGGCACCGTCAAAGAACAGACAGACCAAATTAAATCGGCTTGCAATCTCAAGGGCAAGGATTTGGTAGAGTTCGTTAGTCGACTGAGCTTTACAGGGCTTCGAGGAGATCTACGGGAAAGCAAGCACCGGTTAGCACTGATTCTCGCAGACTGGGGTGTAGCACGTGATCCTCAGGCTAGGGTTCGACTCAACGCTATAAGAGAACTAGCGCGTGATAAAGCGAACCTTGCCAATCAGAGGCGAAATGTGATTTCACGCGCTGATATTCTGACAGCCCTGGAGTTACAAGATGAACATGAACTGCTGCCTTGCCCAGCAAGCTTTCCAGATGTGGGTACGGTTGTAGAACGCAGCCAGTTATCCGACGTCGTCGAGAAGATTCCGCAACTGACCATTCCACTGGTCATTCATGCAGATGGCGGTATCGGCAAGACAGTCTTCATGAACTCTATTGCGGCTCGACTGACTGAAAGACATCAAGTTGTTCTCTTTGACTGTTATGGAATGGGTCAATACCGCGCTCCTGGTGATGCGCGACATCTCCCGAGAAAAGGTCTGGTTCATATAGTCAACGAATTGGCATGTCGAGGCTACTGCGACCCGCTTCTACCGATCACAGATAATAGCGATGACTTAATACGGGTGTTTCGCCTTCGGATGAAGCAGGCCGCAGAAACGATTCGCCGCTTCGAACCTGACCGACAACTTGTTCTCCTGCTCGACGCAATCGATAATGCTGGCGAACATGCAAGAGATCGCGGTGAAATCTCTTTCCCTGCACTTCTGCTCGCCAGCCTAACTCACGGCGGTTCGATTTCTGGTGTGCAGTTAGTAGTGAGTACACGTACTCATCGACGTGCCATTGCAACAGGCGAAGCGACATGTGAACAGTTTGAGTTGAAGGCCTTCACGATTGATGAAACACGTGAGTTCCTGAAAACCCGGATAGAGGATCATAGTGAGGACAACACTCAAGTAGCTCAGTCTCGATCAAGAGGAAACGCTCGCGTGTTGGAACATCTGGTCGCAGATGCTCCCGCGTTATTGGCGTCCTCCGAAAAGCATAACGTAATCCAGTTGGATGAGCTACTTCGCAAAAGAATCAACTCTGCGCTAATGCAAGCCCGCAAGCAGGGCTATAGTGATATGGATATCACCACATTTTTGACCGGTCTGGCGTTACTTCCGCCACCAGTACCGGTTCGGGAATTTGCCGAAGCCAGCGGGCTTGCAGAGGGAGCAATCGCCAGTTTCGCTGCAGACCTTTCGCCACTTTTGGAGCACACGAAACACGGGCTGATGTTCCGAGATGAACCGACAGAGACCCTCATTCGAGACGAGTATTGTGGAAACAGCGACACTTTAAGCAGTCTCTCGAAAAGACTGCTTGGTATGCAGGCGACTTCAATTTATGCCGCTACCACTTTGCCCGACTTGTTGAAACAACTGGAAGACGGAGAACTGCTATTCAATCTCGCGTTTGACGAGAGAATCCCGACCACTATCAGAAGTCCTGTCAGTCGCCAAGCCATTCGACATGCACGCTTACGAGCTGCTGTGGCCTACGCTGCTGAGAAGGATGAAACAAACCGCTTGGTCCCACTTCTTGTAGAGTTGTCGACCTTGGCAGCGGTGGATCAGCGTGGCACTGATTACATCCTCGACAACCCTCACCTCACGGTCTACTCCGGCGATGCGGACTCAATACGTCGCCTTTTCGAGCTGCGCACCCATTGGCCTGGAACTCGTCACGCGCGGCTGACTATTGCTTATGGTCTCGGCGGAGACTTGGCAGATGCCTATCACCACGCCCATCGGGTTAAAGAATGGAGAACTCATTGGCTTGAGCAAGACTTCAGCGAACGCCAACTGCAGCGCGACAGAGCCGATCCGACCGCCTTAGATATGGCTGCCATACCTTTCTGCTTTCTGATCAAAGGGGAAAGTGAACGCGCGGCAGCAGATCTTAAGATGTGGATGGACTGGTACGCTTTTGAGGTGACGGAGACGTTAGTGCCTTTGTTACGCTTGGGCGCTGATATGGGAAGCCTGAAAAGCAGCTCGGTCGATGCTTTTGTGAAATCTGATCTGTTGGGCCCAGGACCGCTAACAGCGTTGATTCCCTTTTTTGACGGGAATTCATCTCTACAGAGAGCCCTGATCAGCAAACTTTCAGGCGCGTGCGAGAAAGCCCAACAGGTGAAATTAGGAGAAAAAAACTCCAGCTATAAACAACCGCGAATCATTCTCGGTTTGTTACGAGCGGCTTCAGTAGCCCTTCTTAACGGCATGAAACTCGAGGCCAAGCAGATCTTGGCCGCCACACCAATACCTGCCCCATCACTATACGTATACACAAGCGAATACTGGTCAGAAGAGATCTATCCATTTCTGGCGAAGGTGGCGCTGCTTAGCGTTTCCGATGGCCTAGAACTTCGGGAGCGCGAAATTCTTCCCGAAGAACTTACGGACCTTATTGTAGATATCCCCCCAAACATCCAGAGAGAAGAGCTCAAAGCGGCGCTAAAGCTTGAACTTGAAAAAAGATCTAGCGAGACGCACCGCAACGATAGCAGTCAGAAGTCCTTCTCCGCCGACACGAAGAGTGCCGCACTACGATTCTTAACGCACCAGTTGGAGCATTGGTTAACAATCTCCCGTGCATTTGCTGCCGGTTTCAGTGATCAGCTTGAAATTGGCCGGCGCTTAACCCCTCTACTCGATATTTGGCCGGACCTGCTTCGCTGCAATGACTACCAGTCCGGTGGAAGTGATGCGCAGCGTCATCGCCTCTTGGTGGCTGACCGACTCC
>NZ_BCBT01000099.1:0-3617 GCF_001320965.1 Pseudomonas sp. NBRC 111143
GACATTAGTTTGCCGATTGTTTAGGATGGCGAGACGAAGGTCAATACTTTGGCATAAACTTAATAGCCGAAAATTATTGACAGAAATTTGACGAATAAAAGCGTCAAATCATTTTTGTAACATTCCAGCGGAAGCAGGTTCGCACGCCGGCCGGAAGCCAATTGAGACACATCCCGGAGAGTTCCATGAGCACTGTCGTTGCCATCGTCAAAAGCATTGTTGGCCAAGTCATCGCAGTATCCCCGGAAGGCATCAAGCGCGTGCTGATCGAAGGCGATCGCCTGTTCGCAGGCGAGGAAGTCCTTACCGGCCCGGGCGGCGCCGTGACCCTGGAATTGGCCGACGGTCGCATGCTCGACTTGGGCCGCGACACTCAATGGAGCGCCGATGCGCCCGACAGCAGCACCGACCTGGCCCAGGCCACCGCGCAGGCCGCGCCCTCGGTCGAAGAGCTGCAACAGGCCATTGCCTCCGGTGTCGACCCGACCACCGAGCTGGAAGCGCCTGCTGCCGGCCCTGCTGCCGCAGGCGGCGGTTCGGTCGGTGGTGGTCACAGCTTCGTGCTGCTGGAAGAAACCGCAGGCGTGGTCGACCCGAGCATTGGGTTCCCCACCGGCCCCCTGGGCTTCGCCGCAGGCCTGGCAAACGAAGAAGTCGGTGGGCTGGATAGCAACAACGACACCACCACCAACAACAATCCCATTCCAACCGGCCTGAGCCTGAGCGCCACCCCTTCGATCAGCGAAGCGGGTGGCGTCATCGTCTATACCGCCACCGTCGGCCAGGCGCCGCAGAGCAACCTGACCGTCACCCTGTCCAACGGCGCGGTGATCGTGATCCCGGCTGGCCAGACCAGCGGCTCGGTCAACGTCAACATTCCGGCCAACGACACGCCTTACATCGATGGCGGCCAGATCTCCACCACCATTACCGGCACCACCGGCGGCAACGGCTTGGTCATTACCCCGAACCCGACCCCGGCGGTGACCCAGATCACCGACACCATCGACACCACCACCGCCACCTTGACCGCGACGCCAAGCGTCACCGAAGGCGGCGTGATCACCTACACCGTGACCCTGACCAACCCGGCACAGACGCCGGTCACCGTCACCCTGTCCAACGGCCAGACAATCACCGTCGAGGCTGGCAAGTCCAGCGGCTCGGTCGACTTCCAGACCCCGCCCAACGACGTCTACAACAACGGCAGCACGGTCAGCACCACCATCACCGGCGCCACCGGTGGCAACTTCGAGAACCTGGTGCCGAACCCGGCCCCGGCGCAGACCGTGATCAACGACTCGGTCGACACCACCACCGCCACCCTGACGGCTTCGCCAAGCGTCACCGAAGGCGGCGTGATCACCTATACCGTGACCTTGACCAACCCGGCACAGACGCCAGTCACCGTCACCCTGTCCAACGGCCAGACCGTCACCGTCGAAGCCGGCAAGACCAGTGGCTCGGTCGACTTCCAGACCCCGGCCAATGATGTCTTCGTCAATGGCAGCACGGTCAGCACCACTATTACCGGCACCACCGGCGGCAACTTCGAGAATCTGGTGCCGAACCCGACCCCGGCTCAGACCGTGGTCAGCGACAGCATCGACACTGTGACTGTCAGCATTGCCAGCAACGGTAACGTGACGGAAGCTCAGCAGCCGACCTTCACCGTTTCAGTCAGCCAGAAGCTCGACCACGACCTGACCGTGACCCTGAGCAATGGCGACAAGGTCACCATTGCTGCTGGCCAGACCCAGGCTACCTACAGCCTGCCGGCCCAGGGTGACGACGTATTCAAGGACGCGGGCTCCGTGACCTTGGGCGTGACCGACGCCAGCGTTCCGGGCAAGACTTTCGAGGATCTGAAGCTTGGCGGTGCGGCCACCGTCCAGATCAGCGATACCGAGAGCGAAGTCGTCGCGACCCTGACTGCCGACAAGACCACCGTGTCCGAAGGCGGCCAGATCACCTACACCGTCACCCTGACCAATGGTCAGGGCCTGGATGTCACTGGCCATGGCGGCCTGACCTTCACCCTTTCGGATGGCACCAAGGTCACCATTCCGGCGGGCAGTGCTACCGGTACGGTCACTATCACTGCTCCAGACGACGTTTATGTTGGCGGCCAGCCGTCGATCGTGAACAAGCTGGAAGGTGTTACTGGTGCGGATAACTTCGAGAAACTGACCTTGGGTCAGGGCGAAGTGAAAACCGATGTCACCGATGAACCGGGCACTGGCACCCCGGGCACCGGCAACGAAGGCGACAAGGTTTCCGTCACCATCGTCAGCAATGGCAATGTCACTGAAGATCAGCAGCCGTCGTTCACTGTCAAAGTGAACCAGCCGCTGGATCGTCCGCTGACCGTCACTCTGAGCAATGGCGACAAAGTCACCATCGCTGCGGGCCAGACTCAGGTCGAGTACAAGGCGCCAGCGCAGGGCGATGACGTCTTCAAGGATTCCGGTTCGCTCACCGTCGGCATCACCGATGCCAGTGTTCCGGGCAAAACCTTCGAAAATCTCGAGCTGGGAAGCTCCGCCACTGTTCAGATTGCTGACACCGAAAGTGAGGTTGTCGCCACCCTGACTGCTGACAAAACCACTGTCAGCGAAGGCGGCGAGATCACTTACACCGTTACCCTGACCAACGCCCAGGGCCTGGACGTCAAAGGTCATGGCGGCCTGGTATTTACCCTTTCGGACGGCACAAAAGTCACCGTTCCCGCGGGCAGCGCCACCGGCACCATCACCATTCACGCTCCTGACGACGTGTACGTTGGCGGCCAGCCTTCGATCGTCAACAAACTCGAAGGCGTGACTGGCGCCGATAACTTCGAGAAGCTGACGCTGGGTCAGGGCGAAGTGAAAACCGATGTCACCGATGAGCCAGGCACTGGCACTCCGGGCACTGGCAACGAAGGCGACAAGGTTTCGGTCACCATCGTCAGCAATGGCAACGTCACCGAAGACCAGCAGCCAAGCTTCACTGTCAAAGTGAACCAGCCGCTGGATCGTCCGCTGACTGTCACCTTGAGCAACGGCGACAAGGTCACCATCGCTGCGGGTCAAACCCAAGTTGAGTACAAAGCCCCAGCTCAAGGCGATGACGTCTTCAAAGACTCGGGCTCCCTGACCGTTGGTATTGCCGACGCTTCCGTACCAGGCAAGACTTTCGAGAACCTGGAGCTCGGTGGTTCGGCAACCGTGCAGATCGCTGACACCGAAAGTGAGGTTGTCGCAACCCTGACTGCCGACAAGACCACTGTGTCCGAAGGCGGCGAGATCACCTATACCGTCACGCTGACCAACGCTCAGGGCTTGGACGTCAAAGGCCACAATGGGTTGGTCTTTACGCTTAGCGACGGCACCAAAGTTTCCGTTCCAGCAGGCAGCGCCACTGGCACCATCACCATTCACGCTCCTGACGATGTCTACGTTGGCGGCCAACCTTCGATCGTCAACAAACTCGAAGGCGTTACGGGTGCAGATAACTTCGAGAAATTGACCCTCGGTGACGGTACTGTCACCACTACCGTGACCGACGAGCCGGGTACTGGCACTCCAGGCACCGGCAACGAAGGCGACAAAGTCTCCGTCACCATCGTCAGCAAC
>NZ_BCBT01000100.1:0-3324 GCF_001320965.1 Pseudomonas sp. NBRC 111143
GGTCCCGCCCTGTCTTCGTTGCCCTAGCCAATCCACCCGCTGGTCTTCATCGCCGAATACACCGCGACCGCCGCGAGCACGAAGAACGCTGCCGCCGCCAGTCGACGGATCAACGCCAGCGGCAGTTTGTCGGCCGCGAAGTTGCCCGCCAGTACCACCGGTACGTTGGCGATCAACATGCCCAGCGTAGTGCCGATGATGACCATGATCAGGTGCGGGTACTGTGCGGCCAGCATCACCGTGGCGACCTGGGTCTTGTCACCGATCTCCGCCAGGAAGAACGCGATCAACGTGGTCAGGAACGGGCCGAAGCGGCGTGCATTGCTGGTTTCGTCATCGTCCATCTTGTCCGGGACCAGGGTCCACAGGGCGGTGGCGGTGAAGCTCGCAGCCAGGATCCAGTGCAGCACGCTTTCGGTGAAGAACCCGCTGACCCAGGCCCCCACGGCGCCGGCGGCCGCATGGTTGGCGAGGGTGGCGGCGACGATGCCGGCGATGATCGGCCACGGCTTGCGAAAGCGCGCCGCGAGAATGAGCGCGAGCAATTGCGTCTTGTCGCCGATTTCGGCGAGCGCAACGATGGCGGTGGGAACGAGCAGGGATTCGAGCATCAGGCTTCCTACGGGGCGGGTCGACACGGCTATGACACGTACAACCTCCCCGCCCCGGGTAAGGTGTGCGTGTCATAGGTCTTGTCAAACCCCGGGCTCATCTGTGTGAGCCGTGAGGTCGCACGCGCCATGGCCTGTGGGCCAAGTGTGTTGACGCGTACCGGGCAAGCAGAGGGTGCTTGCGGGAGACTACTCCCCTAGGACGGAGCGGATTCTGCCTAGCCGAAACGGTTTGGGCAAGCGTTAATTTTTTAACCGCGTGTTGCCCTGTAGATCCGGAAGCCATCCGCTTCGGCGCGGATTTCGCAGTTGCCCAAGGCCTCCTGGAGCAGGGGTTGATAGCGCAGGAAACTATTGGCAACCAAGCGTATTTCGCCGCCTTTTTGCAGAATTTTGCTGCTTTTTCTCAGCAGGTTTTCCGCCGCCTGATAGTCGGTGTGCACCCCGGTATGGAACGGGGGATTGCTCAGGATCACGGTGAGATTATCGGGTGCTGCATCAATGCCATCACCGCTGATCACCTCGCCTTGCAGACCATTTGCAGCCAGGGTCAGTCGACTGGCGGCCACGGCGAAGGCATCGACATCGAGCAGGGTGACGTTGCTTTGTGGATAACGTCGCTTGATGGTCGCGCCGAGTACGCCCGCGCCACAGCCAAAGTCCAGCACATGGCCGACCGGCAGTTGCTCCAGATGCTGCAGCAGCAGCGCGGTGCCGCGATCCAGGCGGCCGTGGCTGAACACGCCCGGGAGGCTGACCACCTGCAGCGGGCCATCCTCGAGCGCCAGCTCGAAGCGCTCCGCCAGGCTCTCCAGGGGCTTGGCCTCGGGCGCATTGTCCACGGTCACCTGCCACAGCTGGCAGTGCCGGGCGCTGTCGAGCTTGCGCGGTTTGCCGAAGGCCTGCAGTTGCTTGGCCGCGCCCTCGATTCCGCCACGTTTCTCGCCGACCAGATACAGCTCGCGCCCGCCCAGGCGCGAGGCCAGGGCGTTGAGCAGGTAAGCGGCAAGGTCACGGGACTTGGGCAGGAACAGTACCGCCGCGTCGAACGGAACCTGTGGCACCTCCACGCCGTAGTGGCTGCGGCCAGTGAAACGCTGCTCCAGCAGCGCCTGATCACCGGCGTGCCAGGTCCAGGCGTGCGCGTGCGGCAGTTGCGCGAGCAGGCCATCGGCGGCGGCGCCGGCGATCAGCAGCGGGCCCTGGAACAGGTCCGCCTGGCGGAGCAACACTTCACTGCGCGGGTCCATCGGCGGACGCCTCCTGAAAAAGCGCGAAGTGTATCACTTGGCGTACCGGGACGCGGCGTGGTCGCTGCAGGAGCAACTGTCTTGTTCAAGATCTAAAGGCCAGCCCAATCCCCCGTGGGAGCCACTGTCTTGCTCAAAATCTGTGGGGGCGGCGGTTCGCCGCTGCGACTTGCCCGCGAACACGGGCGTAGCCCGTGCCAGGCAACGCGGTGCCTTTTTCGCGGGCAAGCCCGCTCCTACAGGTACCGCACCCGTGCTGAGGACCGTGTACGGGCTGGCAGTGGCGACCGAGTGGGTTTGCGCTTCAGGCCACCACCCGCCGTGGCTGACCGGCGAAGAACGCCTGGGCGTTTTCGGCCAGTTGCCCGATGATACGCTGGCGCGACTCCACCGCACCCCAGGCGCTGTGCGGGGTGATGATCAGGCGCGGGATGTCTGCCGCCAGCAGCGGATTGCCGTTTACCGGCGGCTCGACGCTCAGCACATCGGTCGCCGCACCGCCCAGGTGACCGCTGCGCAAGGCATCGGCCAGCGCCTGTTCATCGATCAGGCCGCCGCGGGCGGTGTTCACCACAAGGGCGCCCGGCTTGAGCAAGGCCAGTTCGCGGGCGCCGATCATGTGGCGGGTCTGCTCGTTCAGCGGGCAGTGCAGGGTCAGGGCATCGACTTGCGGCAGCAGTTCATCCAGCGCCAGGCGGTCGGCGCGCGCCGGTCGTCCAGGGATCTGCCCGCTCAGCACACGCATGCCGAACGCCTCGGCCAGGCGCGCCACCGCGCCGCCCAGCTCGCCGTGCCCCAGCAGGCCCAGGGTCTTGCCTTCCAGCTCGACGATGGGGAAGTCCAGCAGGCAGAACTGACTGGCCTTGGCCCATGCGCCGTCCTTTACCGCCTGCTGGTAGTCGCACAGACGGGTGGCCAGGGCCAGCAGCAGCGCCAGTGTGTGCTGCGCCACCGAAGGTGTGCCGTAGCCCTGGCAGTTGCACACGGTAACGCCCTGAGCGCGGGCGGCGGCGAGGTCGACGTTGTTGGTGCCGGTGGCGGCCACCAGGATCAGTTTCACTTGTGGATTGGCCGCAAGCGCCGCAGCATCGAGCATCACCTTGTTGCTGATCACCACGCTGGCGTCCTTCAGACGTTCGCTGACCTGTTTCGGAGCGCTTGCGGCATGTATTTGCAGCCTGTCGAACTGCTGTTCGAGCGCAGAAAGGTCGAGATCTCCCAGGTCAAGGGAGTGATGGTCGAGAAAAACTGCATGACGCGACATTGGCGGCTCCGTCGGCAAAGGCCAGAGGTGGGGAGCGCATCGGCTCCGGATTCTGCGGCGCTGTAACGCCCTGTTCGCACATTGCCACTCATACTTTGCGACGCCAAATCATTCCTTCGGCTGATTTGACCGCCGCGTCACCGATCTACAGTAAATCCTTGAATATCCGGCACGCTTTTCAGAAAAGGGATACCCATGC
>NZ_BCBT01000101.1:0-3247 GCF_001320965.1 Pseudomonas sp. NBRC 111143
AAAGACAAAACCCCTACCTGCTCGCGCAGATAGGGGTTTTGCGAAATGAATCTTGACGATGACCTACTCTCACATGGGGAAACCCCACACTACCATCGGCGATGCATCGTTTCACTGCTGAGTTCGGGATGGGATCAGGTGGTTCCAATGCTCTATGGTCGTCAAGAAATTCGGTTGCCAGTGCGTCTTTGCAGACACGCCAGCCAATTCGGATATGTGATCTTTGTGAGTCGCTTCGAACTTTCGGTTCGTTTCGTCTTCACCACCGCAATCTGCAAAGCAAATTGCTTGGGTGTTATATGGTCAAGCCTCACGGGCAATTAGTATTGGTTAGCTCAACGCCTCACAGCGCTTACACACCCAACCTATCAACGTCGTAGTCTTCGACGGCCCTTTAGGGGATTCAAGATCCCAGTGAGATCTCATCTTGAGGCAAGTTTCCCGCTTAGATGCTTTCAGCGGTTATCTCTTCCGAACATAGCTACCCGGCAATGCCACTGGCGTGACAACCGGAACACCAGAGGTTCGTCCACTCCGGTCCTCTCGTACTAGGAGCAGCCCCTCTCAAATCTCAAACGTCCACGGCAGATAGGGACCGAACTGTCTCACGACGTTCTAAACCCAGCTCGCGTACCACTTTAAATGGCGAACAGCCATACCCTTGGGACCGGCTTCAGCCCCAGGATGTGATGAGCCGACATCGAGGTGCCAAACACCGCCGTCGATATGAACTCTTGGGCGGTATCAGCCTGTTATCCCCGGAGTACCTTTTATCCGTTGAGCGATGGCCCTTCCATACAGAACCACCGGATCACTAAGACCTACTTTCGTACCTGCTCGACGTGTGTGTCTCGCAGTCAAGCGCGCTTTTGCCTTTATACTCTACGACCGATTTCCGACCGGTCTGAGCGCACCTTCGTACTCCTCCGTTACTCTTTGGGAGGAGACCGCCCCAGTCAAACTACCCACCATACACTGTCCTCGATCCGGATCACGGACCTGAGTTAGAACCTCAAGGTTGCCAGGGTGGTATTTCAAGGATGGCTCCATGAGAACTGGCGTCCCCACTTCAAAGCCTCCCACCTATCCTACACAAGCAAGCTCAAAGTCCAGTGCAAAGCTATAGTAAAGGTTCACGGGGTCTTTCCGTCTAGCCGCGGATACACTGCATCTTCACAGCGATTTCAATTTCACTGAGTCTCGGGTGGAGACAGCGCCGCCATCGTTACGCCATTCGTGCAGGTCGGAACTTACCCGACAAGGAATTTCGCTACCTTAGGACCGTTATAGTTACGGCCGCCGTTTACCGGGGCTTCGATCAAGAGCTTCGCTTGCGCTAACCCCATCAATTAACCTTCCGGCACCGGGCAGGCGTCACACCCTATACGTCCACTTTCGTGTTTGCAGAGTGCTGTGTTTTTAATAAACAGTCGCAGCGGCCTGGTATCTTCGACCGGCATGGGCTTACGGAGCAAGTCCTTCACCCTCGCCGGCGCACCTTCTCCCGAAGTTACGGTGCCATTTTGCCTAGTTCCTTCACCCGAGTTCTCTCAAGCGCCTTGGTATTCTCTACCTAACCACCTGTGTCGGTTTGGGGTACGGTTCCCAGTTATCTGAAGCTTAGGAGCTTTTCTTGGAAGCATGGTATCAACCACTTCGCACTCTAAAGAGCGCTCGTCATCAGCTCTCGGCCTTGAAATCCCGGATTTGCCTAAGATTTCAGCCTACCACCTTAAACCTGGACAACCAACGCCAGGCTGGCCTAACCTTCTCCGTCCCTCCATCGCAATAACTGGAAGTACAGGAATATTAACCTGTTTTCCATCGACTACGCTTTTCAGCCTCGCCTTAGGGACCGACTAACCCTGCGTCGATTAACGTTGCGCAGGAAACCTTGGTCTTTCGGCGTGCGAGTTTTTCACTCGCATTGTCGTTACTCATGTCAGCATTCGCACTTCTGATACCTCCAGCAAGCTTCTCAACTCACCTTCACAGGCTTACAGAACGCTCCTCTACCGCATCACCAAAGGTGATACCCGTAGCTTCGGTGCATGGTTTGAGCCCCGTTACATCTTCCGCGCAGGCCGACTCGACTAGTGAGCTATTACGCTTTCTTTAAAGGGTGGCTGCTTCTAAGCCAACCTCCTAGCTGTCTAAGCCTTCCCACATCGTTTCCCACTTAACCATGACTTTGGGACCTTAGCTGACGGTCTGGGTTGTTTCCCTTTTCACGACGGACGTTAGCACCCGCCGTGTGTCTCCCATGCTCGGCACTTGCTGGTATTCGGAGTTTGCATCGGTTTGGTAAGTCGGGATGACCCCCTAGCCGAAACAGTGCTCTACCCCCAGCAGTGATACATGAGGCGCTACCTAAATAGCTTTCGAGGAGAACCAGCTATCTCCGAGCTTGATTAGCCTTTCACTCCGATCCACAGGTCATCCGCTAACTTTTCAACGGTAGTCGGTTCGGTCCTCCAGTCAGTGTTACCTAACCTTCAACCTGCCCATGGATAGATCGCCCGGTTTCGGGTCTATACCCAGCGACTAAAGCGCCCTATTAAGACTCGCTTTCGCTACGCCTCCCCTATTCGGTTAAGCTCGCCACTGAATATAAGTCGCTGACCCATTATACAAAAGGTACGCAGTCACCTAACAAAGTAGGCTCCCACTGCTTGTACGCATACGGTTTCAGGTTCTATTTCACTCCCCTCTCCGGGGTTCTTTTCGCCTTTCCCTCACGGTACTGGTTCACTATCGGTCAGTCAGTAGTATTTAGCCTTGGAGGATGGTCCCCCCATGTTCAGACAAAGTTTCTCGTGCTCCGTCCTACTCGATTTCATTGAAAAGAGACTTTCGTGTACGGGGCTATCACCCACTATGGCCGCACTTTCCAGAGCGTTCCACTAATCTCAAATCAACTTAAGGGCTGGTCCCCGTTCGCTCGCCACTACTAAGGGAATCTCGGTTGATTTCTTTTCCTCAGGGTACTTAGATGTTTCAGTTCCCCTGGTTCGCCTCTTGCACCTATGTATTCAGTACAAGATACTCAGCTTATGCTGAGTGGGTTCCCCCATTCAGAGATCTCTGGATCACAGTCTGTTTGCCGACTCCCCAAAGCTTATCGCAGGCTACCACGTCTTTCATCGCCTCTGACTGCCAAGGCATCCACCGTATGCGCTTCTTCACTTGACCATATAACCCCAAGCAATCTGGTTATACTGTGAAGACGACATTCGCCGAAAATTCG
>NZ_BCBT01000102.1:0-3115 GCF_001320965.1 Pseudomonas sp. NBRC 111143
ATCCATCTGGGCAGCACCGGTGATCATGTTCTTCACGTAGTCAGCGTGACCTGGGCAGTCAACGTGAGCGTAGTGACGAATGTTCGAGTTGTACTCGACGTGAGCGGTGTTGATGGTGATACCGCGCGCTTTTTCTTCCGGAGCCGAGTCGATCTTGTCGAACTCAACGACTGCCGAACCGAAAACTTCGGAGCAGACGCGAGTCAGAGCTGCGGTCAGAGTGGTCTTACCGTGGTCAACGTGGCCGATAGTGCCGACGTTAACGTGGGGAAGGGAACGATCAAACTTTTCCTTAGCCATCGATACAGTCCTCCGCAGAAGAAATAGTCACTACGCTGATAAAACAAAGGCAGATATTTTCATATCTGCCTTGTTTATATGGAGCTCTTGAGCGGACTTGAACCGCTGACCTCACCCTTACCAAGGGTGTGCTCTACCAACTGAGCTACAAGAGCGAAACTCTTTGTACCAAAACAGCAAACTTGGAGCGGGTAGCGGGAATCGAACCCGCATCATCAGCTTGGAAGGCTGAGGTTCTACCACTAAACTATACCCGCGGAGCTTGCAGCTCTCGCTAAAACTGGTGGAGGGAGAAGGATTCGAACCTTCGAAGCTCTCGCAACGGATTTACAGTCCGTCCCCTTTGGCCGCTCGGGAATCCCTCCAGACGTGGCGGGCATTCTATTTACCTGCCGGCCTGTAGTCAAGCATTTTTTTCAATTAAATCTGAAAGTTAGCTGCTTTGACTATGCTTCCGGTACTACCACCTGAGCGGTGTTCCCTGCGAAGCGGGCGCCATTCTATCAAGCTATTCGCCAGTTGCAATACCCTGGCAGAAAATAATTTTATGTTTTAAGTCTTTGAAATCACTGGAAAGACTGGCAATGACCGCCTCATCCAGCAAACGCTCGCTATCAGGGCTGACCTTGAGCCAGAAGCCGTCCGCGCCAGCCAACTGCCCCTGCACGGGCTGAGCGGCGATATCCAGGCTCAGCAACCGCTGGCGCAAGGCCACGAGCTCATCCTGCCCGGTAAATCCCCCCACCACCAGGCACTCATCCCTGCGTCTGGCGGGAGCCGCTGCTCCCGTCTCCCGAAGCAGGCGGATCTCCTGCTGACTTCCCTTGTAGAGGGAAAGGGGTGCAACTTCCTTGACCCGTACCGGCGCCTCCTGCTGCTGCCACACGTAATAGACGGCATTTAGCACTACCAACAGCAGAAACAACCAACGCATAGGCACCTCAACTCAAGGGGCAGGCCATCGCCAGGCCAACAAAGACCAGGTCCGGTACAACCCGCGCGCCAGGTGCAGACACCTGGACCAGGGGCGCATCGCCTCCCGTGAGGAAGACGCTGAACTCATTACCCCACAGCGCGCGCGCCTGATCGATCTGCGTACGGGCGAACCCCTGCAGCATCAGCACGCACCCACGTTCGACTGCCTCGACCGTGGAGCGCCCGGGCTCAAGACTGCTCAATGCTCGCTCGGCCGAGGCATCGTCATAACGAATACGGCGGGTATGGGTCCGCAGCTGGCTACGCATCAGAGGCATCCCCGGACAGATATATCCACCCAGGTGCTGACCATCCGCCGCCACGAAGTCCGCCTTGGCGGCTGTGCCAAAATCCATCACCAGGCAAGCCCCTTTGGCCAGGTGGAATGCACCGAGGGCGGCCAGCCAGCGATCCATGCCCAGGCGCTCATGATCTTCATAGCCATTGCGTACTCCCGCCATTTCAATGACAGGACGCGCAACCTGCACGTCAACAGCGAAGGCTTGCCTGATCGCCTCGCACAGCGCATCGGTTTCTTCCTCGCTGCGCACGCTGACCATCCGTGCACCCGCCAGGCGCGCGGCAGCCAGCCCTCCCACAGCGGCCAGCAGCGCCTGATCCGAATCGACGATACCGCCACCCACAATGGTGGCATCCGCAGCATGAATCACACGCCACTTGATAAAGCTATTACCGCAATCGAGCTCAAGAATCATCGCGCAACCTCAACCCGAGCTCTCCACCACTGAAGCTCTTCTCCACACCCTCGACATCCATGCGTAGACCGCCCTGCCCGTCCACACCCAGCACAATGCCATCGACCGTCTGATTGCCGGCGATCAGCGAGACCTTGCGCCCCTGCCACAGATGCGCCTGCTCCCATTCCTCCTGGAAAGCAGCGAAACCATAGCGACGATGGCGTGAAAGCTCATGCTGCAATTGCTGGTTCAACTGCGCAACCAGACGATTGCGATCAATGAGATCGCCAGTCTCCCGACGCATCGATGTCCATTGCTGGTCGACCTGATCATTGCTCTGCATGTTCACATTGATGCCGACACCTAGCACGACGTGACAGACATCCGCGGGGTCGCCAACCAGCTCCAGAAGAATGCCGACAATCTTCTTGTTAGCGACAAGAACATCATTCGGCCATTTCAGCCCCGCCCCCTTTACACCGAACGTATGCAGCGTGCGCATTACCGCCAGGCCAACGACCAGACTCAGCCCCTCGAGCTGGCGCATGCCACCCTCTACCCGAAGCACCAGGCTGTAATAGAGATTCTCAGCGAACGGACTGACCCAGTGTCGGCCGCGCCGACCACGACCAGCACTCTGGCGCTCGGCGAGCACCAGGAAGGGAGCTGCTTGCCCCTTCCCAATCAGACGCAGGGCCTCGGCATTGGTCGAATCTATCGAGTCATGGACAAGAACAGGCCATTGCTCACCCTGCGTGAATGCAGCAATCGCCGACGCCTCGAGCAGGCTCAATGGCGTAGCGAGCTGGTATCCACGACCACGCACCTTGTGAATGGTGAGGTTCAGCTCGCTTTCGAGGTGCTGCAGCTGCTTCCACACAGCACTGCGGCTTACCCCCATGGCTTCCCCCAAGGCCTGGCCAGAATGAAATCGGCCATCCTTGAGGAGATTCAACAACTTCAGCATGCCAGTCTCGACTTGGAATAAGGCTGGCATGATAGCCACGGGCTGCTGGATTGCATAGGAAAAGGGCAGGGATATCCCCGCGAGAAAGGGAGGGCGCCGACGGAATCCTCTGTATTGTGCCGGGGCGTGCGCGGTGTCGGCGTGGGGGGGAGCGATGCGACCTGGCGAACGCCAG
>NZ_BCBT01000103.1:0-2742 GCF_001320965.1 Pseudomonas sp. NBRC 111143
AATGCTCTTTTCGAGTGCGGCGATCAGCCTGGACGTCGATGGCTGAGAGATCCCCGGTTCGCGTTCGGGCGAGGAAAGCTTCCGGTACGCGCGATCCGGACAGACAATCTGAGTGCTATTAGAACTGTCGATATGCATTTTCAAAGAACCGCCCAAGTCAAGTTGATTCTGAAAACGGTTCAGATGTGGGTCCGTGCATCGGATGCGTCTGTCTCCCTTCCGGCGCTCGATCTTGCCACTTTTCTGGAGAGAAGTAGCCGCTGCTCGACCTTCTGAATCTCAGACCGTCCACCTGATTTGACAATACGAGCATTCATGCGGAAACGTGAGGTCAATACGAAGTAGGGCGCCGTCCTTGGTCGGCTTTGAACTGCAATGGGCTCCGTCCGCCATAAATAGAAATACTTGCGCTTCCCAGTGGCAAAGGGTCCAGCCAAATTGGGATGGCAGGTACGCGGTCCCGCTCGATGTGCAAAACCTCGTATCTGCTTCTGATACGTTGCCAATGATCAGCCGGTAGGTATCTGATCCGGTTGTGGGGTGGTGCTTAACGCGCTCTGCTGGGATCCCCGGTGTCCGTTCCAAGTGCCCTCGGGCCCACGACGCACACTCAAGTGGATTTCGCAAAATGGGCGCGTGGCATTGCAGGGGATCGGCGCAAGGCGTTGGCGTGCCGACTTTCCTTTGCGCACGCTTCTCAGCACTCAGAACGCCTGGCAAATTTCGTCTTTGTTGTCGTGCGAAGTGGCAGTCCGACTCAGATCGCTGGCCGCCTCCGCAATCGTGTGTGCTGCTCGAAATCGAAGGCCAAGGAGAGAATCTCGCGATCGCTTCCTAAGCTTGTCCCAACGATGTCGACGGCGATTGGTCGGCCGTCGTCGAGGTATCCGGCGGGAACTGTGATTGCAGGAAGCCCCAGTTCGTTGACTTCTGTAGCGACCGACTGGTCGCCCAAGTATTTCGGTGTGTCACCGTCGAGGTCTGGCAGAGGATTTATCGAGCGAGGCATGAAAAGGGCGTCGATACGCTTGTCCTTCAAGATTGTTTGATAGTGCCGGAGAAGGCTCTTGGCTATCTCGATCACCCGATCCATCTCTGCACCGGAAATTGCCACGTTGATTCCGGTGTTGGCCAGCAACCCGTGCAAAGGCGCAGTGGTCCCGAGGCCAATGTCGAATCCGGTTCGAGCCCTGAAAGCGAGGCGTGAGTTCGGGTTGTCTCCACCCAGGGCAGCGAGGTAGGCGTCTACCCCAGCGAGATAACAGTTCGTGTCTACGAAGTTCTTGAGCGACGACCAGCGAGACTTCCAATCGGTATCACCAAAGACCACCGGGACCGTCTCCGCGCCAAGGTCCTCGATGATTCGAATCATTTTCGAGTAGTGCGACTGAACTTCAGGGTGCAAGGCGCCAGCCCATATCCCGGCTTCGAACAGGCCTATGCGCTTGCCCTTAAACGACCCGCGACGAAGCGAGTCGGCATACCTCAACGCGGACACGTCCGTCGATTCATTCGCTATCACATCCAGCGTGATTGCCGCGTCGGTCACAGTACGAGCAATAGGCCCCGCGACGTCGTGATTGGCAAGACCGGGAAAGATGCCTGCCGTCGGCACCAGATTGAAAGACGGCTTCAGGCCCACTAGGCTTTGCGCAGAAGCGGGGAAGAGTATCGACCCGGCTGTATCGGTCCCGATGCCGACCATGCCCATGCCGGTTGCGACCGCAGCCGCACTGCCGGAACTCGATGCGCCCGGAGCGTAACGGCGGTCGTAAGGGTTGAGGGTATCTCCCGCATGACTCGAATCGGCACGCAGGCCATCAAGCCCGAAGTCCGGTAGGTTGCTTTTGCCCAAAATGATGGCGCCTGCCGCCTTCAGCCGGCTCACCAACTCAGCGTCATGCCCGGGCATCAGATCAAGACCGTTGAACGCTCCCAGCTGAGAGTCAACGACTCGGTCCTCAGAGGCGAACCCTGCGTAGCCGGCCGTAGTTCTAACGCCAGCGATGTCCATGTTGTCCTTCAGTACGAGCGGGACACCGTGCAGTGGACCTCGCTGCTTCCCCTCGACGATCTCAGCATCCGCGCGTCGTGCGTCATCGAGAACGTCGGGATTCAGCCAAATGAAGGCATTGAGATACGGCTCCAAGTGATTGATGCGCATCAGGCATGCTGCCGCGAGTTCGCTCGGGAGGAAGGTTCGCTGCGTGAATGCTTCACCGACGTCCGATATCGACAGTTCTTCCACGTCAATGGCGGCAGCACTGCTCAAAAGCGGGGCAGGAATCGTGTACGGAATGAAGTGTCGCATGGTGGTCCTTATCTGGTAGGGAGCGCTGGGGAATTGCCGATCGACGAGCCCGAGCGATCGGCGATCGATCGGATGAGGCAAGCAAGTCTGGTGCCAGCGGGGCCTGTCGCGTTGCAGAGTTTGCGTTCGCTCAGTCGTGGCGGCTCGAGCCTGATGTCGACTTCGATGTGAGCTACGGCGATGAATACGGGCGTGGGGCCTTGACGTACGCCATCGATGAGCCATGTTGCGTATGAAATGAGCGACTCCGACTGATCAGGTCGATGCGTGATGTGACCGGAATGAGTGCACGCCTGTTGCCGCTGACCGAAAACTGACCCAGTAGAGGCTGTTCTGCCGACTGAAAACTGACCCAGGTGTTCAACTGCTTCTGCTCAATTTTTGAGCAGGAGAACACAGGGTGATCAGTATGGAAATGATGGGCAAAATCC
>NZ_BCBT01000104.1:0-2669 GCF_001320965.1 Pseudomonas sp. NBRC 111143
GGTTGACGTCACGGCCTTGAATCAGCGCGCCGTTGGCGGCGACGCGACCGTTGGCGTGGGCCAGGTACAGCACCGACGCCAGCACCTTCTCGCCGTTGACCTCGATCTGCTCCATCCAGACGATGTCGTGGGTCAGCGCGGCGACCTGCTCGGCGCTGAGCGACACGCCTACGCTCAGCGACAGCTTGTCCTTGCTGGCGATGGCGTTGTCCATCAGGTAGCGGAACAGCTTCTCGTCGGCGGCCTGGCCGGCGAGGAAGCATTGGCCGGGGCGGGTTAGGCTGCCTCTACTTTCGCCCGTGCAGTTAATAATGGAGCTATGTAGCTCTGCGACGCATTAAATTGCTCACACTAGGTCAATGCAGGCATGCTTCACTTAAGTTTGAAACCTTGAGACTCAAACAATCCACGCTCGGAAATTACTTCGGAATTTACTTCCCACCGCCCCATTTGAAATATGAAGCAAGACATATCCCAAACCAGACAGGGACCGCATAGGCTAGAAATCCAGGAAACACGCCGGAAATATCAGCCCAGCCAAAATGCCATGTGTCATATTTAAAATACAGGGCTATAGCCCCTAAAAAATTTGATACGACCCCTCCAAAGAAAAACAAAACAACCAAATAGACTAAAAATAGTATATAAGCTTGAAACCTCGACTTGGGTTTCATTATTTGCTATCTCCTATTGATCCTATCTTGCCACCTGTAGCTTCGGAAATCTGAGACCCCAAAGAGGCACCTACAATTTCAGAATAACTTCCGAGATACGGCTTCAATTTATCAGTTACAACTTGCCCACTTTTCAAACCCACAGCACCGCCGATGGCCGCACCTAAAACTGGATATATTGGACTATCACCTTTAATCAAGCTCCCTAAAAATGCCCCTCCCGTGCCTGCACCAATAGTGAATGCGACCCCGCGACCTTGAGTTGCGCCACCCACAGTGGTAGCAATGGCGGCATCCACATAACTAAACGGTTTATCCGTAGACAATTGATAGCTAATGTTAGCACCACCGCCAATGACACCGCCCATTGCTGCGCCAGCAAGTCCTGCCGGGGGCGATATAGTCGCGCCTAACACAGCCGGAGTATACACCCAACCAGCTACATAATCATGGCCCGGGCCTTTGTACCCATCGCTTCTAGCCAAGGACTGGAGCGCATCAGAAATCTGCTCGGGTGTCTTGCCTTGCTCAGCCATATATGCTCCTAAGCTAGCAGCTTCCGCCCCCCAACTTCCCCCTGGATGTAAAAAGTCATTATAGCGCTGAGCGTTTCCAGCCACCCAACTAGCGGTTTCAGGGTTCCCATTACCCAGGGCTCCTGCCAAAACCCCAATAATCTGGGCGGTCGCCACCTTGAACTGGTCGTCCGTAGCAAACCGTGAATCGAGATACTTACCTAGACCTTCACTTGTAGCCGCCGTGAGACCCTGCGCTGCAGCACCTGCCAGTGCCCCTGTTTTGAAGTCTCCCCCCTTGGCGGATGACAGCGCACCACCCAAGACTGCGTGCATTAGGATTTTTTGTGCAGAGCCAGGACTGACGTTGAGATAATCAGCCAAATCGCCGACCTGTTTATTACCGAAGGCCGCCGCCAAATCCAATCCTTCAGACACAGCAGCAGCCCCAAGATTATCTTTGAAGCTGCCTCCATTTATCGCTGTGTTCACACTGCCAGCGACCAACGCATGTGTGCTGCTACGAAGGATGTTCTGGCTGACCGAGCTCCAATCCAACATACCAGAGCTATACCCTGGATTATTAATGCCATTGGCACTCAGAACCAACGGGCCATCGGGATTCCACCCCGCAACTGCTGTGTCTATTCCACTCAAAATTCCGCTTGTCACCATCTGCGTAGCGTATCCCTTTATGGCCTTGCTGCTGGTTGCCGCTTTTAGGCCAGCACCGATGTCTCCACCACCGTTTATGGTTCCTACTGCAAAGTTACTGGCCATGGCACCTGCAAGAGGACCAAGGTAGACGCTCGCGACAATCGAAATAATCAGGGCGGGTGCTGCTCCCAGTCCTGAATTTTTGTAATCCCAGCTGTCGTGAATTTCTTTTACTACTCGCCAATCCACTTGTCCGCTGGCCTCGGCCTGCTTGATCCACGCCAGTTGGGGTTCTGCTCGGACCATTGCATCAATTGTTTGGCTGACGGTGTTCTGGTCAATTTGCTTAATATCAATATTTATTTTGCCAGCGGCCCGAATCGCCAATTCCCCCTGGGTTACCATCAAGGTCTGGCGCAGCGTCTCATCAGTACTTCCCTTGCCTTTGGCGCTGGTCCACGCCAGATCCGACTTGCTCTTCTCGTGACTCTCCTGATGCAGGTCCTTGACCGCCTCGAACGTCACCGCGCCGCCACTATCGATGGTCAGGTCATTACCCGAGGCGAGCTTCGCCCCCTGGTACAGCTGATCACCACCGCTCTTGAGCGTCAGATCACCACCGCTGCTGACTTCGCTACCCACCGCCTTGACGTCGGTGACTTCGTCGCGCTGGGTCTGCTTGCTGCCCCAGCCGCCTTTCTTGCTCATGTCGTACAGCGAGTACTGGCTGTCGTTGGCCGCCAGCAGCTCCAGCTTGTCGCCCGCCACCAGGTAGGCTTCCTCGCCAGCGCTGACTTTGCTCGCCACCAGGCGCAGGTCACGC
>NZ_BCBT01000105.1:0-2667 GCF_001320965.1 Pseudomonas sp. NBRC 111143
GTAACTGCTCCATTAACCCAACATTCAAATCGTTTAGCTAATCCCGGATGCTGTGCTCCCGATTTCTTGCTGGCGCCCATCCGCCATGATGCGACCTCGATGCAAAATTCAAAAATCTCTAGCCCAAACCGTCGACTTCTGAAAATCCATCGACGGCCTACCTGCTCTGGTCAAGTCGGACATCAATCTCGCGGTATTTGACCCGTGCTTTTCGTCGATAACCTTCCCCAACTGAGGATGAAACCTGCGCAGCATTACTGTCAGTCGATCCTCCATGCCAAGGTTTTCTACCCGTAACTCACCAGGGGCCAGAGGCTGCTAGGCGCGGAACCCAAATTTTGCACCATTGAATAGCCATTACCTGGCGATTCTGTGCCACTGAAATGGCCTGGCCTTGGCATTCTTATACCGACTGAATGGAATCGGACTATTTAGCACCATTTCTGTGCCACAGAATTGCCATTTAATGCCACGGAAATGCAGGATTCTGTTCTTTCTGTCCTCATTTGAGCCCCTTTGGTCCTGTACCGGGGGTAGGACTTTTTTTGTATCGGGCTCAGGACTTTCTAGTTTCCAGGGGAGGCAGCCCCAAAAAATGTCCCGAGTCTATTACGTGTTTGGCGTATTTGGCGGTACAACAAAGGACATCCCAAGAGAGCCTCGGCATGACCCACCCTGGGATAGGTTCAGGCTTGACGTGGTAACTCTCGCGAGCAGTTCCACGGCAGCAGCGCTTCATAGTCCGCCACCGACTGCGCATGCGGCAGTCGCTCCAGCACGTGGCGCAGCCACGCATAGGGCTCCTGACTGTTGGCTTTGGCGGTCTCGACTAGGCTATAGATTTGAGCGCTGGCAACGGCGCCCTTGGGCGTGTCGCTAAACAGCCAGGCCTTGCGCCCAATGACAAAAGGCCTTATCGCTCTTTCTGCCGGATTGTTGTCGATCGGCAGGTGACCCGCCTCGACATAACGTTTGAGTTTGTTCCAGTTGCTGGCCAGATAACCGACGGCTTTGCCCAGTGCGTTTTGCGCGGTCACTTGCGGCTGGGTTTTCTCCAGCCAGCCGTGCAGTTGCGCAAGGATCGGCAGGCTGTCTTGCTGACGACCTTGGTGGCGCTGCTCGTCGCTGGCGTCTTTCAGGTCACGCTCGATTCCGTACAACTTGTTGATCAAGTTCAGCGCGATATCGGCCCGCCCAGTCTTGCCTTTCGGTTGCACTTTCTGCGCTTCAACAAACTTGCGTCGAGCATGCGCCCAGCAGCCCATACGCTCGATACCTGGTTGTACGGCCACGGCGTTGTAACCGGCGTAATCGTCGGTCATCAAATAGCCGCAATAACTTTCCAGCAGACGCGAAGGCACTTCCTGCGCACGGCTGGTCGAGTAGTCGAACAGGATCACTGGTTTGCCGGGTGGGCCGCCGGTTTGCACCCACATCCAGGATTGGCTGGTCGCCTCTCGATCCGGTTCTTTCAGCACCTGCACGCGGGTTTCGTCGCAGTGGATCACGCGACTTTCCAGTAGCCGATCACGCATCAGATTGAGCAGCGGTTGCAGATGTTCGCCGCACTGGATCACCCAGCGGGCCAGGGTTTGACGCGAGATGTCGATACCATGACGGCTCAGCACTTTTTCGAAGCGGTGCAGTGGCAGGCCATCAACGTATTTGGTGGTCAGCAGCATCGCTAAAACACTGGGGCTGGCCATACTCTTTTCGATCAGCTGCGCCGGCTTGTCGGCGGTGACCGGGGCGGTTTCACAACCGCGGCAACCGTAAACCTTGCGAATGTGTTTGATCACGCGGATCTGCATCGGCACGATTTCGAGCTGCTCGCTGACTTCTTCACCGATGGTGTGTTTGCGGCAGCCACAGGTGCAGGTCAGTTCGTGCTCGGGGAGTTCGTGGATAACTTCGATGCGTGGCAAATCCGCAGGCAGCGGCTTGCGTTTGCCACGGCGCTTAGTCGGCGCGACGGCTTCTTCATCAACGTCTTCGGCAACAGGTTCAGCGACGCTTTCGGCTTCGTTGAACAATACTAATTGCGGTGTTGCCGGATCAGTCGTTTGTTCTGACTTGCGACCAAACAAGCGCTGGCGCAGCAGCGCATTCTGCTCTTCAAGATGAACGACCTTGGACTGCATCTGAGCAATTAATTGCTTGAGCACAGCCGGGTCATCGGGAAGGGTGTCGGGCATGGAAATCATGCCGCGGATTATACCCAATCAAGCCACGAATCGCGGGGTCAAAACCTGATGTGGACGGTTGCGCCACAGATCAAAGCCGTCGAGTAGCCAGTTCAGCTCCTGAACCGTCAGCACGATGGCGTCGTCGGTGATATCGGGAGATGTTTTAAAACGTTCGGATTCGAGGCGCTTGAGCCAAAGGCAGAAGCCGTTGCGCTCCCAATAAAGGATTTTCACTCGATTACGAGGCCGATTAAGAAAAACGAACAGCACAGGGTCGAACACGGCCACCTTGATATCTAGTTCGACCAGGGCGGCCAGACCGTCGATGGATTTTCGGAAGTCCACCGGTTTGGGGTAAAGGTATACCTTTTCGACTTTGGTGTCGGGTCGCATCATGACGTGCTGGCTCCAGAGAGAAATCGGGAGCACAGCTTCAGGGATCAACTGTCGGCTTTGAATGTGGTGTTCATGGATCCCTTAC
>NZ_BCBT01000106.1:0-2616 GCF_001320965.1 Pseudomonas sp. NBRC 111143
GTGGGAGCCTCCCATGTTGAACACCCTTCTACCGATCCTGCTGTTCGCCGCACTCGCCCTGGCGGTGCTCGGCGCCCTGCGCCGCGTGCGCATGTGGCGGCGCGGACGGCCAAGCAAGGTCGACCTGCTCGGCGGCCTGCTGGCCATGCCGCGGCGTTACCTGGTCGATCTGCACCATGTGGTCGAACGCGACAAGTACATGTCCAAGACCCACGTCGCCACCGCAGGCGGTTTCGTGCTGTCGGCGCTGCTGGCGATCCTGGTGCACGGCTTCGGCCTGCAGAGCAAGATCCTTGGCTATGCACTGCTGGTGGCCACGGTGATCATGTTCAGCGGCGCGATCTTCGTCTTCAAGCGTCGTCTGAATCCGCCCGCGCGCCTGTCCAAGGGCCCGTGGATGCGCCTGCCGAAAAGCCTGCTGGTGTTCGCCGCGAGCTTTTTCATCGCCACTTTGCCGGTCGCGGGCATCCTGCCGGCCAATACCGGCGGCTGGGTGATGGTCGGCATTCTCGGCCTGGGCGTGCTGTGGGGTGTGTCGGAGCTGTTCTTCGGCATGACCTGGGGCGGGCCGATGAAGCACGCCTTCGCCGGTGCCCTGCACCTGGCCTGGCACCGCCGTGCCGAGCGTTTCGGTGGCGGTCGCTCCACTGGCCTCAAGCCGCTCGACCTGGAAGACCCGAACGCACCGTTGGGTGTGGAGAAACCGGTCGATTTCACCTGGAACCAACTGTTGGGCTTCGACGCCTGCGTGCAGTGCGGCAAGTGCGAGGCGATGTGTCCGGCATTCGCCGCCGGCCAGCCGCTGAACCCGAAAAAGCTCATCCAGGACATGGTCATCGGCCTGGCCGGCGGCACCGATGCGACCTTTGCCGGTAGCCCGTACCCCGGTAAACCGGTGGGTGAGCACGGCGGTCATCCACACCAGCCGATCGTCAACGGCCTGGTCGATGCCGAGACGCTGTGGTCGTGCACTACCTGCCGCGCCTGCGTCGAGGAATGCCCGATGATGATCGAGCACGTCGATGCCATCGTCGACATGCGTCGTCACCTCACGCTGGAAAAGGGCGCGACGCCGAACAAAGGCGCCGAGGTGCTGGACAATCTGATCGCCACCGACAACCCCGGCGGCTTCAACCCCGGTGGGCGGATGAACTGGGCCGCCGACCTGAACCTGAAACTGCTGTCGGACGTGAAGACCACCGAGGTGTTGTTCTGGGTCGGTGACGGCGCCTTCGATATGCGCAACCAGCGCACCCTGCGTGCCTTCGTCAAGGTGCTCAAGGCCTCGGGTGTGGACTTCGCCGTGCTGGGCCTGGAGGAGCGCGACAGCGGAGACGTGGCCCGTCGCCTGGGCGATGAAGCGACCTTCCAGCAACTGGCCAGGCGCAACATCCAGACCCTGGGCCAATACCGCTTCCAGCGCATCGTCACCTGCGATCCGCACAGTTTCCATGTATTGAAGAACGAATACGGCGCCCTGGGCGGCGAGTACCAGGTGCAGCACCACAGCACCTACATCGCCGAGTTGATCGCCGCCAACAAGCTCAACCTCGGCCAGCACAAGGGGGGTAGCGTGACGTACCACGACCCGTGTTACCTGGGGCGCTACAACGGCGAGTACCAAGCCCCGCGCGACGTGCTCAAGGCCTTGGGTATCGAGGTGCGCGAGATGCAGCGCTCGGGCTTCCGTTCGCGTTGCTGCGGCGGTGGCGGCGGTGCGCCGATCACCGACATCCCAGGCAAGCAGCGCATTCCCGACATGCGCATGGACGATATCCGCGAGACCGAGGCCGAACTGGTGGCGGTGGGGTGTCCACAGTGCACGGCAATGCTTGAAGGTGTGGTCGAACCGCGGCCACAGATCAAGGACCTGGCCGAGCTGGTCGCCGACGTGCTGATCGAGGACGACGCCCCCGCCGCCGTGAGCAAACCGAACCTGGTAAAACGTGAACCTGCAGAGGTGCACTGATGAGCGACATCATCCGCCGCGATCCCCGCGCCGAGTGGATTGCCCGCAACCGCCTGCATCCGCTGCACGCGGCGATGCAGACGCAACAGACCCGCTGGATGGGCCCCCATGGGCTCATGCGCAAGAATCCTCACGCCATCGCCGCCGGTTTCATCGGCCCCAGTGGCCTCAAGCGTATCGACCGCAGTGGCGCCCAGCAGGGCACGGCGATCGGTGGTCGGCGCACGGCAGCCGCCGAGGTGCAATTGCCCTTGCATCAAGTGGCGGATCCGGCGTTCTACATCGCCGTGGTGCCTGACATGGTCGGTGGCCGCCTCGGCAGCCACGACCGCGACCTGCTCGGCCTTGCCCGCAGCCTTGCCGGCACTGACGGTGCCGTGCTGGCGGTGGTGTTCGGTGAACACAAGGAAAGCAACTTTTCCACAGCCGGCGTCGACCGCCTGTTGGTCATTGAAGGCGAAGCGTTCGAAGGCTATGTGCCCGAACAGCTTGTCCAGGGCTTGCGGGCTGTGGATAACCAGTTCGCGCCACGGCACTGGCTATTACCCGACAGCCGCACCGGTGGCGGCGAACTGGGTCGGCGTCTGGGCGCCGCCTTGGGCGAGCGCCCGGCGACGCGGGTCTGGCAGATCAAGGACGGCCAGTGC
>NZ_BCBT01000107.1:0-2386 GCF_001320965.1 Pseudomonas sp. NBRC 111143
ACCGCTGGTGCTTTTTCTTGGCATGGCAGCATTTCTCTGTAAAGGGTTGTACCTCGATCCCTCGGCGTTGCCCTCAGCGTTGATTGACAAGCCGTTCCCCAATTTCTCCCTGCAATCCGTGCAAGACAATAGGTCCCTGACCCGTGCCGATTTGCTGGGCAAACCGGCGCTGGTAAACGTTTGGGGTACCTGGTGCGTCGCTTGTCGGGCAGAACACCCAGTGCTGAACAAACTGGCCCAGCAGGGGGTGGTGATTCATGGAGTCAATTACAAAGACGTTAATTTCGATGCTCTGAACTGGCTGAAGGATTTTCACGACCCTTATCAGCTGAATATTCGCGATGAAGCCGGCAGCCTCGGATTGAATCTGGGCGTGTACGGCGCGCCGGAAACCTTCCTGGTCGACAGTAAGGGCATCATTCGCTACAAGCACGTCGGCGTTATAGATGAGACGGTGTGGCGTGAACAGCTTGCAGATCTTTATCAAGGTCTGGTGCAGGAGGGCACGCAATGAGCCGGTTTCTATGTGGAACTCTCTTAGTGTTGTGTTCCGCTAGTGCCGCCCAAGCTGCCATCGATGCTTACGCGTTCAAGGATGAGGTCGAACGCGCCCGGTACACCGAGTTGACCCGGGAACTGCGTTGTCCGAAATGTCAGAACCAGGATATCGCAGACTCCAATGCCCCCATCGCCGCCGATCTGCGAAAAGAGATCTTTCGCATGCTCGATGAAGGTCAGAGTAATCAGCAGATCATCGACTTCATGGTCGATCGCTATGGCGAATTCGTGCGCTACAAACCTGAGCTGAACAGCCACACCTGGTTGCTCTGGTTTGGGCCTGGCGGTTTGTTGTTGGGCGGTGTGTGGGTGATTTACTTGATCGTTGCACGTCATCGTGGTCGGCATGGCGATGATGTTGAGGTGTTTTCTGACCAAGAGCGTCAACGGCTCCTCCTCCTATTGGGTAAAGAATCTAATGATTGATTTCTGGCTATGGGTCGGCCTGCTGTTGCTGGTTGCCCTCAGTTTCGTGCTAATCCCTGTGTTGTTTGTACGTCGTGCCCAAAGCGAAGAAGATCGCACCGCTTTTTACGTGGCGCTGTATCAGGAACGCCTGGCGGAGCTACAGCTTCAGCAAGGGGACGGAGTGATGTCTCCTGCGCAAAAAAACAGTGCCCGCTCTGAGGCGGACCGCGAATTGCTGGCGGACACCGAAGGAGCTGGCCTCGAACGTTTTTCGACTACAGGCAAGCCGCTACCAGTATTCGTGGCTTTCTTGATACCGGCGCTGGGGCTCGCGCTGTACCTGCATTTTGGCGCCAGCGACAAAGTCGAGCTGGTTCGTGAGTTCGCCCAGCCTCCCGGTTCACTCGCGCAAATGAACGACCGTCTGGAACGCGCGGTTAACGCCCAACCGGAGTCAGCTGAGAACGCTTATAACCTGGCCCAAAACTACATGGCTCAAGGGAGGCCCGACGATGCCGCTAGAATGTTCGAACGAACGGTGTCACTGGCCGGTCGCCGACCGGAGTTATTAGGCGAGTGGGCTAAAGCATTGTATTTCTCTAACAACAAAATGTGGTCTCCGCCAATCAAGGCGCTGACAGATGAAGCTTTAAATGGAAATCCGGGTGAGCTCCAGAGCTTGAGTCTCATAGGTCTGGCTGCGTTTGAAGAGCATCGTTACCAAGATGCTTTAAAATATTGGCATCACGCATTAGCAGAGATGGGTTCCGACCATCCGTCACACGCTGCTTTAGTACAGGCCATTGGAAAGGCAAGAAACGGTCTTTCAGCGGATGAAAAAAACAACAATTTGACGATTAACCATGTTGCTGGCTTGCCACCAACACCGCTCAAGGTACGGGTGGACATTTCCCCGGAAATTTTCGAAAAGGTCGCTTTGGATGACAGTGTGTTCGTTTTCGTACAGACGCTATCGGGCTCCAAGGTACCTCTCGCTACCATACGACTTAAGGTCTCAAGTCTGCCGGCCGAGGTGGAGTTTTCAGGCGCTGATGCAATAGTTACCAGCAACACCTTATCGCAGACAGCCGCGATTCAAGTGACTGCTAGGGTCTCTAGGGGAGGGAAGAGTAGGTCGGGGGAATGGTTGGGCCGAAGCTCGACGACATTAAATTCGAAGAGCGCTAGGCTGAAGCTTACGATCAACCTTCCGGATATCTGATCGACTGCACCGCAAAGTGCTGTTGCCAGGTACTGTAAAATAGAAGAGTGAGCACTTGATTTGCTGGTGCTTTCAAACAACGGTGTTGTTTTTTTAACAGCCGAACTGGAAAGGGAGGCTGAGCTGCTCAGTGATCACTTTATCCGTTGGCTGATTTACGCCGGCATGTTCGCTACAGGCACTGAACGACAACGCAGA
>NZ_BCBT01000108.1:0-2329 GCF_001320965.1 Pseudomonas sp. NBRC 111143
TACGAGATGATAAATAAATGAAGAGTATACCAACCAGAAACTAACTTTGCCGAAAGGTGAAGAAAAAATCTCCTTGACTTCATTAAAACCCTTTTCTGACTCCAACGATTTGCTCAGCATATACAGTATCAGTCCCAGAAAAATAAAGAGCATAATTCCTGAAATCCGGTGCAGAATCGATGTAAGCGCCGTGAGAGGAAGCTGAATGGTTCGAATATCAAGATTAACCGGCCGCTTTTTATTCATTTTGACTCCAGTCAACAATTCTAGTGGGGGATTTCAGTTTTCGATCTCATTCATCATAGCAGCTGTGTAACCGCTCCATAAACCCCGTCCTGGCGGACGGGTTTTTTCAGGAAGCAGAGGCAGAAGCTGGCGAGCTGTTCCACGGCAGCAGCGCTTCGTAATCCTCGACGCTACTGGCAGTCGGCAGGCGTTCAAGGATGTGGCGCAACCAGGCGTAAGGCTCTTGCCCGTTGGCTTTGGCAGTTTCGATCAGGCTGTAGATCTGCGCGCTGGCGGTAGCGCCTTTCGGCGTGTCGCTGAACAGCCAGTTCTTGCGGCCGATGACGAAGGGACGGATGGCGTTCTCGGCGCGGTTGTTGTCGATCGGTAGATGCCCGCCTTCGATGTAGCGCACCAGCCTGCTCCAGTTTCTGGCCAAGTAGTTTACCGCCTTGCCCAGGGCCGTCTGCCCAGCGACCTGCGGCTGGGTTTTGTCCAGCCAGGCCTTGAGTTGGTCGATCAGGGGCTGGCTGCGTTGCTGGCGGACGTCGAGGCGTTCGCTATGGTCAGCGTCCTTCAGGTCACGCTCGATGCCGTAGAGCTTGTTGATCAGGCTCAGCGCCACGTCGGCACGCCCAGTCTTGCCCTTGGGCTGCACCTTTTGGGCTTCGACGAACTTGCGTCGCGCATGCGCCCAGCAGCCCAGGCGTTCGATGCCGTCGCGTGCAGCCACGGCGTTGTAGCCGGCGTAGTCGTCGGTCATCAGGTAGCCGCGGTAGCCATCGAGCAGGCGTAGCGGCACCTCCTGCGCGCGGCTGGCTGTGTAGTCGAAAAGGATCACCGGCTTGTCCGGCGGCCCACCGCTTTGCACCCACATCCAGGATTGTGCCGAGGGGTCGCGCCCCGGTTCATGCAGCACCTGCAAGCGCGTTTCGTCGCAGTGCAGCACGGGGTAGTCCAGCAGCTTGTCGCGCATCAGGTTGAGCAGCGGTTGCAGTTGCTCGCCACTTTGGATCACCCAACGCGCCAGGGTCTGCCGTGGGATGTCGACGCCGTGGCGGCTGAGCATCTTTTCGAAGCGGTACAGCGGAATGCCGTCGGCGTACTTGGTGGTCAGCAGCATCGCCAGCACGCTGGGGCTGGCCAGGCTCTTCTCGATCAGTTGTGCCGGTTTATCGGCGGTGACCGGCGCGGTTTCACAGGCCTTGCAGGCATAGGTCTTGCGGATGTGGCGGATGACCCGCACCTGCATCGGGATGATCTCCAGCTGCTCGCTGGTCTCCTCGCCGATCACCTGCTTGCAGGAACCGCAGGCGCAGGTGCGCTCGTGCTCGGGCAGCTCATGGATGACCTCCATACGCGGCAGGTTGGCCGGCAGCGGCTTGCGTTTGCCACGGCGCTTGACCGGCGCAACGACTTCTTTGGCTTCGGCTTCGGCTTCGCTTGGCGCAGCGGCCGCTTCGATCAGCTCTTCGACCTCGTTGAACATGGCCAACTGCGGCGAGTCGGCGTCTTCAGGGCTGCGCTCGGACTTGGGCGAGAACAGCTTGTGGCGCAGCAAGGCGTTCTCTTCCTGCAACTGCAGAATCAGAGCCTTGAGCAGGACGGGATCGTCGGGAAGGTTGTCGGCGCCAAATTTCATGGCGCCGGATTATACCGGCTCAGGCCACGTAACGCGGCGTCAGAACCTGATGCGGACGGTTACGCCACAGGTCGATACCGTCGAGCAGCCAGTTCAGTTCGTCGACCGTCAGTTCGATGGCTTCGTCACCGGCATCGGGTTTGGTCTTGAAACGCTCGGCTTCCAGTCGCTTGAGCCACAGGCAGAAGCCATTGCGCTCCCAGTAGAGAATCTTGACCTGGCTGCGCGTGCGATTGAGGAACACGAACAGCACCGGGTTGAACACCTCCACCTTGATGTCCAGCTCGACCAGCGCGGCCAGTCCATTGATGGATTTGCGGAAGTCGACGGGCTTTGGGTAGAGATAGACCTTCTGCACTTTGGCGTCGGGACGCATCATGACGGAACTCCACGGGAAAATAGGGAGCCCAGCATCCGGGATACGGAGAGGTCAGTTGAATATGGGGTCTATGGAGCGCATAC
>NZ_BCBT01000109.1:0-2107 GCF_001320965.1 Pseudomonas sp. NBRC 111143
GTTTACCCGCGAATGCGATGCCGGGCCTACCGCCGTCTTCGCGGGCAAACCCGCTCCCACAGGGTCGGCGTAACCCGTGGTCCAATGGGCACTTTTCCCACAATGGGGTAAACTGCCGCGTCTTCAAACCTATAACGACTCGCCTGATGCCCACGACGTTTCAAGAGATCCCCCGCGAACGCCCGGTCACGCCTCTGCTGGACCGCGCCGACACGCCAGCCGGCCTGCGCCGGCTAGCCGAAGCCGACCTGGAGAGCCTGGCCGACGAACTGCGCCAGGAGCTGCTCTATACCGTGGGCCAGACCGGTGGGCACTTCGGCGCAGGCCTGGGCGTCATCGAGCTGACGATCGCCCTGCACTACGTCTTCGACACCCCGGACGATCGTCTGGTATGGGACGTCGGTCATCAGGCCTACCCGCACAAGATCCTCACCGGTCGTCGCCAGCGCATGCTCAGCCTGCGTCAGAAAGACGGCGTCGCTGCCTTCCCGCGCCGCAGCGAGAGCGAGTACGACACCTTCGGCGTCGGCCACTCGAGCACCTCGATCAGCGCCGCACTGGGCATGGCCATCGCCGCCCGTCTGCAGAACGACCCGCGCAAGTCCATCGCCGTGATCGGTGACGGCGCGCTGACCGCTGGCATGGCCTTCGAAGCGTTGAACCATGCCCAGGAAGTCGATGCCGACATGCTGGTGATCCTCAACGATAACGACATGTCGATCTCGCGCAACGTCGGCGGGCTGTCCAACTACCTGGCCAAGATCCTGTCCAGCCGCACCTACGCGAGCATGCGCGAAGGCAGCAAGAAAGTGCTGTCGCGCTTGCCCGGCGCCTGGGAGATCGCCCGGCGCACCGAAGAGTACGCCAAGGGCATGCTGGTGCCCGGCACCCTGTTCGAGGAGCTGGGCTGGAACTACATCGGCCCGATCGACGGTCATGACCTGCCGACGCTGATCGCCACCCTGCGCAACATGCGCGACCTCAAGGGCCCGCAGTTCCTGCACGTGGTCACCAAGAAAGGCAAGGGTTTCGCCCCCGCCGAGGTCGACCCGATCGGCTACCACGCCATCACCAAGCTCGAACCTGTCGACAAGCCCGCCGCGCCGAAAAAGCCCAGCGGGCCCAAGTATTCCGCCGTGTTCGGGCAGTGGCTGTGCGACATGGCCGCCGCCGACAACCGCCTGGTGGGCATCACTCCGGCAATGAAGGAAGGTTCGGACCTGGTCGCCTTCAGCGAGCGCTTCCCGGAGCGCTACTTCGACGTGGCAATCGCCGAGCAGCACGCCGTCACCTTCGCTGCCGGCATGGCCTGCGAAGGCGCCAAGCCGGTGGTGGCGATCTACTCGACTTTCCTGCAGCGCGCCTACGACCAGCTGATCCATGACGTGGCGGTACAGGACCTCGACGTGCTGTTCGCCATCGACCGCGCCGGCCTGGTCGGCGAGGACGGTCCGACCCACGCTGGCAGCTTCGACCTCTCGTACCTGCGCTGCATCCCCGGCATGCTGGTGATGACGCCGAGCGACGAGAACGAGCTGCGCAAGATGCTCAGCACCGGGCACCTGTACAAAGGCCCGGCCGCCGTACGCTACCCGCGCGGCACCGGCCCCAACGCGCCGATCGACGGCGACCTGGAGCCGCTGGAAATCGGCAAGGGCGTGATTCGTCGCCAGGGTTCGAAAGTCGCGTTGCTGGTGTTCGGCGTGCAACTGACCGAAGCGCTGCAGGTGGCCGAGCAGATCGATGCCACGGTGGTCGACATGCGCTTCGTCAAGCCGCTCGACGAGGCGCTTGTACTGGAGATGGCCGGCAGCCATGAGCTGCTGGTGACCATTGAGGAAAATGCCATCATGGGCGGCGCCGGTGCGGCGGTCAGCGAGTTCCTGGCCCGTGAGGCGGTGGTCAAGCCACTGCTGCACCTGGGCTTGCCGGATATCTATGTCGAGCATGCCAAGCCTGCGCAGATGCTGGCCGAGTGCGGGCTGGATGCTGCCGGTATCGAAGCTTCCGTCAAAGCCCGAATGGCCAAGCTCGGCCTGTAAGGCCCTTTCGCGGGCAAGCCCGCTCCCACAGGGATTGCACAGTATTCGAGTACTGTAGAAACCCT
>NZ_BCBT01000110.1:0-1992 GCF_001320965.1 Pseudomonas sp. NBRC 111143
CGTCAAAGTGAATCAGCCACTGGATCGTCCGCTGACCGTTACCCTGAGCAATGGCGACAAGGTCACCATCGCGGCGGGTCAAACCCAAGTTGAGTACAAAGCCCCAGCTCAAGGCGATGACGTCTTCAAAGACTCGGGCTCCCTGACCGTTGGTATTTCCGACGCTTCCGTACCAGGCAAGACCTTCGAGAACCTGGAGCTCGGCAGCTCGGCCACCGTGCAGATCGCTGACACCGAAAGTGAGGTTGTCGCAACCCTGACCGCCGACAAGACCACCGTATCCGAAGGTGGCGAGATTACCTATACCGTTACGCTGACCAATGGTCAGGGCCTGGATGTTACGGGCCATGGCGGCCTGACCTTCACCCTTTCGGATGGCACCAAGGTCACCATTCCGGCGGGCAGTGCTACCGGTACGGTCACTATCACTGCTCCAGACGACGTCTACGTTGGCGGCCAGCCGTCGATCGTGAACAAGCTGGAAGGTGTTACTGGCGCGGATAACTTCGAGAAACTGACGCTGGGTGACGGCACCGTCACCACGACGGTGACTGACGAGCCGGGTACCGGTACTCCGGGCACCGGCAACGAAGGCGACAAGGTTTCCATCACCATCGTCAGCAACGGCAACGTCACCGAAGACCAGCAGCCAAGCTTCACTGTCAAAGTGAACCAGCCGCTGGATCGTCCGCTGACCGTCACTCTGAGCAATGGCGACAAAGTCACCATCGCGGCGGGCCAGACCCAAGTTGAGTACAAAGCCCCAGCTCAAGGCGATGACGTCTTTAAGGATTCCGGTTCGCTCACCGTTGGTATCAGCGACGCCAGTGTTCCAGGCAAAACCTTCGAGAACCTGGAGCTCGGCGGCTCGGCCACCGTTCAGATCGCCGATACCGAAAGTGAAGTCATCGCGACCCTGACAGCCGACAAGACTACTGTCAGCGAAGGCGGCGAGATCACTTACACCGTGACCCTGACCAACGCCCAAGGCCTGGACGTCAAAGGTCATGGCGGCCTGGTATTTACCCTTTCGGACGGCACCAAAGTCACCGTTCCAGCAGGCAGCGCCACTGGCACCATCACCATTCATGCTCCAGACGATGTGTACGTTGGCGGCCAGCCTTCGATCGTCAACAAACTCGAAGGCGTGACTGGCGCAGATAACTTCGAGAAGCTGACCCTCGGCGACAACACCGTCACCACCACAGTGACGGACGAGCCAGGCACTGGTACTCCTGGCACCGGCAACGAAGGCGACAAGGTCTCCGTCACCATCATCAGCAACGGCAATGTCACCGAAGATCAGCAGCCGTCGTTCACCGTGAAGGTGAACCAGATTCTGGATCGCCCGCTGACCGTCACCCTGAGCAATGGTGACAAAGTCACCATCGCTGCGGGCCAGACCCAGGTCGAGTACAAGGCGCCAGCCCAGGGCGATGACGTGTTCAAAGACTCGGGCTCGCTCACCGTTGGGATCAGCGACGCCAGTGTTCCAGGCAAGACCTTCGAAAACCTGGAACTGGGTGGTTCGGCCACCGTGCAGATCGCTGACACCATCAGCGAAGTAGTCGCTACCCTCAGCGCCGACAAGACCACCGTCAGCGAAGGCGGCCAGGTCACTTACACCGTCACCCTGACGAACGCACAGGGCCTGTCGGTCACCGGCCACAACGGCCTGGTGTTCACCCTGAGCGATGGCACCAAAGTCACCGTGCCTGCCGGCAGCGCCACTGGCACCTTCACCATCACCGCCAAGGACGACGTCTATGTCGGCGGCCAGCCGAACATCGTCAACAAGATCGAATCGGTTACCGGTGGTGATAACTTCGAGAAGCTGACCCTCGGCGACAACACCGTCACCACCACAGTGACGGACGAGCCAGGCACTGGTACTCCTGGCACCGGCAACGAAGGCGACAAGGTCTCCGTCACCATCGTCAGCAATGGCAACGTCACCGAAGACCAGCAGCCGTCGTTCACTGTCAAAGTGAA
>NZ_BCBT01000112.1:0-1566 GCF_001320965.1 Pseudomonas sp. NBRC 111143
TGAGTTTTTACAGTTGTGGGCATATCCGTTCGCGAGGGTGACGCTTAGTCACCTTTTCGCCCTTACGGCGAGTCACTTTTTGTCAGACGCGACAAAAAGTAACCAAAAAACGCTGCGCTCCAATCATCCGGCCCTACGCTTCGCTCCGGGTCCCCTCACTCCGGCCTCCTGAAGTCGCTGAGGTACGGGCGGTGTCTGGGCTGACGTAGCTGTCGCTCGTGAGGTATGTAAGCGTCCGCCCAACTCACCTTGCGTGAGCTGGGCCGGAATCTGTCAGCTCCGGCACCCTAGCGAGACTGCGCTGCTTGTTGACTGGAAGACGTTGCAGCACACTAAGTGTCCAACGTAAGGAGACGACCCCACATGAAGGATACGCCTAGCATCCCCCTGATTATCCTCGATGTTCAGGATGCTATCGATCAGCCTGTTTGGAATGGTAAAAGCCACCCTGGCTATTTGTCCGTAATCCAACGCCTTCTGCGGCACTGGCGATCAAATGGCTGGCCTGTCCTTCATGTGAAGCATGATGAAGAGAATCCCACCTCCAGCTATCACGTTCATGGCCCTTGGAATGGGATCAAGAAAGAAGTGGCTCCGATAGAGGGCGAGATTGTCATCATCAAGCATGAGAACTGCGCATTCATAGGAACTCAATTGGATGCCATTCTCAAAAGCATGCAAGTAAAACGCATTGTGTTGACCGGTGTTGTGGTTCATAACAGCATGGATGCCACTATTCGAGCCGGGAAAGCGCTTGGGTACGAAATTATTCTTCCTGCGGATGCCACGACTGCTGTACCCGTAATCGGGCCGCAAGGAACGTGTTGGGACGCCTCAACCGTTTATGAGCTGACCTTGGCCATACTGGGCACCGAATATGCCCAGGTCATGTCATCAGATGATGTGATCACAGCTCTGCCTATGAAAGTAGCGGCAGGCCCCCACTGATGCGGTAGCAAGTGCCCGATTTTACTGGCCCCGCGGGGTCGGCAGCCGCATCAGAACGTCCTTGAGATGGGCGTACGGATCGTGCCCATTCATGCGCGCTGAGGTATGAGGCTGGATGCTCTTGATCTTGCTTCTAAGCGCACGATGGATCAGGCGCCGCCAATCGCGACTTCAGGAGGCCGAGTGGAGTCCTCCCGGGAGCAAGGACGGAACGAGGGGACCCCGGAGCGAAGCGTAGGGGCCGGATGAATGGAGCTAGCGGTTTTTGCCTTCTTTTGCCCGCGTGCAAAAGAAGGTCGCCGTAAAGGCGAAAAGGTGACTCTGCGTCTCCCTCGTAAATGAATGTGTTTATAACTTTCAAAACACACACTTTGAAAGTTGAATGCTGGAGGGGTGGGTTTTACAGTTGTGAGCATATCCGTTTGCGAGGGTGACGCTTAGTCACCTTTTCGCCCTTACGGCGAGTCACTTTTTGTCAGACGCGACAAAAAGTAACCAAAAAACGCTGCGCTCCGTTCATCCGGCCCTGCGCTTCGCTCCGGGTTCCCTCACTCCGGCCTTGCTCCCGGGAGGACCGCGCTGCAGGGCCCATCCTGGGCCCCAGCGCTTGACGGGCAT
>NZ_BCBT01000113.1:0-1526 GCF_001320965.1 Pseudomonas sp. NBRC 111143
TTGATTAGAGATGCCAGCCATAATCATCTCATCGCCAACGCATACGGCGTTCGGCAGCCAACACACTCTCACTCACTACTGGAAGCTCAGACATGAAAACCATAGGCATTGAAAACTCGAAGTCCAGCGTACAGGCCCACTTAACGCTTGGAACCAAAACTATGGGGCTAGGTATCTATGGCGCGTACTTGGCTCTCGCTATTATTTACTTCTGGTTCGGCGGCATGAAATTTACCCACTACGAGGCCGAGGGCCTGGTTCCACTGGTGAGCAACAGCCCGCTTTTGGGATGGGTGTATAGCATTTTTTCGGTCGACATGTTCTCCAGCCTGCTCGGCATACTAGAGATTTCGATCGGCACTCTGATCGCAGGCCGCATGCTGTCGCCCAAACTATCCGTGGTAGGAGGCGCTCTGTCTGCAGGCCTGTTCTTCACAACCCTTAGCTTTATGTTTTCCACTCCGGGCGTCATTGAGCCTAGTTTAGGGTTTGCGGCGATTTCCGTTGCGCCAGGTCAGTTTCTGCTTAAAGACTTAGGGTTGCTTGCTGTTTCGATATTTGTGGCAGGCCATTCGCTGGTTGAACTGGAAAAACGTAAAATTAATGCATAATTTTTTCAATGGCTTAAGGCAGTAATGCCTTAGGCCTTTTTGCCATCATTTTCCCCCGCCAGATCTTTCAACCAGTCACGAGGGCTCAACCCCGTCTTGCGTCTAAATGCGCGAGACAGCGCCGAAGGACTTTCGTAGCCGACTTGAGCTGCAATCAGCGTAATCGAGCGCCCTTCTCGCATCAGCTTCTGAGCCAGGCTAACTCGCCAACTCAACAAATAATCAGCAGGCGTCTGTCCGATGACACTCTTGAAATGCACGGCATACGCAGCGCGTGACATATTTGACTCACTGGCCAGCTCTGCTATTGACCAGGCATGTTCCGGGGAGTTGTGCATCTGTAAAAGCGATCGGGCAAGCCGCATGTCGGCCAGTCCAGCCATCATTCCGGTGCGCAACTGGTGATGATCGAGCAGGTAACGGAGCAACAGAATGATTAGGAGCTCAAATAAGCGCTCAAGCGCGGCTTCCCTTCCACAATGCACATTTGCCGCCTCGGCAAACATCCACTCCAACGTGTCTGCCAGCATGGGCAGATCATCGAGTGCGAGCACCAAACAGTCCGGTAATGAAGCCGACAAAGGATTATCAATTCCGCCCTCAAACTCCATGGAAGCACACAACAACTTTGCGCCATCGGACTCACCCGCAAACAATTGATGCTTGGCGGGGCGTGGCATAAAAATCAAGCTAGGGCGAGTGAGCTGCAAATCCTTGCGATCGGGACCAAGCAACGTCACGCTGCCGGCCTGAAGCAGATGGATATAACCTCGCCGCTCGGCGCCATCGTAAGATGCAGAGCCGCATAGGTCGCCGTCATAGAACAGATTGGCCCGCACGCCGAACCGCGAGAGCAAATTAGACAAACGATCCATTGGCCGATCCTTGACGAGTCAGAACGCACAGACCATACCA
>NZ_BCBT01000114.1:0-1399 GCF_001320965.1 Pseudomonas sp. NBRC 111143
CCCCTGGTATTTAATGATGGGTGGCGAGGAGCCATTTTTTTGCGCACTGATTTCAGCGCGCCTGGAAGGGCAGGGGGCAACTTTCCTGCAGCAGATACAACAAGGCCGGTGACAAAGAATGTCACCGGCCTTGTTGTTTGTCGCGGGCGTTATATCAGCCGATCACACCACCGCTTCGCGGCGGCTGCTGGCAACCTGAGTGTGGCGCAGTGTCGGCAGCAGGAAGGCGATCGACAGCAGGCAGGCACCGACCAGCAGCACGAAGCCGCCGTCCCAACCGAAGTGGTCGACGGTGTAGCCCATCGCGGCGCTGGCTGCGACCGAGCCGCCCAGGTAGCCGAACAGGCCCGTGAACCCGGCGGCGGTGCCGGCGGCTTTCTTCGGCGCCAGCTCCAGCGCCTGCAGGCCGATCAGCATCACCGGGCCGTAGATCAGGAAGCCGATGGAGAACAGCGCGATCATGTCGACGGTGGGGTTGCCCGGTGGGTTGAGCCAGTACACCAGGGTGGCGACGGTGACCAGGGCCATGAACACGATGCCGGTCAGGCCGCGATTGCCACGGAAGATCTTGTCCGACATCCAGCCGCACAGCAGGGTGCCGGGGATGCCTGCCCACTCGTAGAAGAAGTAGGCCCATGAGGTCTTGTCGACGGTGAAGTGCTTGGCCTCCTTGAGGTAGGTCGGCGCCCAGTCGAGCACGCCGTAGCGCAGCAGGTAGACGAACACGTTGGCCAGGGCGATGTACCAGAGCATCTTGTTGCGCAGCACGTACTTGACGAAGATCTGCTTGGCGCTGAATTCCTGTTCGTGGCTGGCGTCGTAGCCTTCGGGGTAGTCGTTCTTGTACTCCTCGATCGGCGGCAGGCCCACCGATTGCGGGGTGTCGCGCATGGTGACGAAGGCGAACACGGCCACCAGCACCGCCACGGCGGCCGGTACATAGAAGGCGGCATGCCAGTCGTTGGTCCAGCCCAGCCCAAGGATGAACAGCGGGCCAATCAGGCCGCCACCCACGTTATGTGCCACGTTCCACACCGACACCACGCCGCCGCGCTCTTTCTGCGACCACCAGTGCACCATGGTCCGTCCGCTCGGCGGCCAGCCCATGCCCTGGGCCCAGCCGTTGATGAACAGCAGGATGAACATGATGGTGACGCTGGAGGTGGCCCAGTGCGCGAATCCGAACACGAACATCACCGCTGCCGACACCAGCAGGCCGAAGGGCAGGAAGTAACGGGGGTTGGAGCGGTCGGACACCAGGCCCATGAGGAACTTGGACAGGCCGTAGGCAATGGCGATGGCCGAGATTGCCAGGCCGAGCTGGCCGCGGGTGTAGCCTTCCTCGTCGATCAGGTAAGGCATGGCCAGGGAGAAGTTCTTGCGCAGCAGGTAATAGCCT
>NZ_BCBT01000115.1:0-1328 GCF_001320965.1 Pseudomonas sp. NBRC 111143
CCGCTTGTATGGTAGGACTTGAAGGGAGGAGGAGGGTCATAACTCGCTTCTGACTGTTCGCAGCAGTACAGACCGTGGGAGAAATCACCCCTCCTCCTTTCAGCACCCAAGCGCCGATAAGGAATGCCTCGTTTGCAAACGACGATAGATGCAAGCCTGCGCCAGGGTGTGCCCTTCAAGTCACACTACGCTACAAGGAGCAGCTATCCATGGCAATGTCCGCAACCCCAATCGAAGCTGGCGTGGACACCGCCAAAGATGAACTGGTGATTCAAAGCGCTCCGAGCACCAAACCCTTCGCCATCCCCAACACCCCGAAAGCAATCAAAGCCTGGCTCAAGACACTGCCTAAAGGCTCAGCGCTGGCCATCGAAGCGACTAGCACTTATCACATGGAAATGGCGGAGCAAGCCCACGCTGCGGGCTTCGCGGTCTACGTTATCGACGGCCTGAGGTTGAGCAAATACCGGGAAAGCGTTGCTGTGCGGGCGAAAACTGATGCCCACGATGCCGCTTTGCTCGCCCGTTTCCTGAGCAACGAGAGAGGTTCCTTGAAGGCCTGGGCTCCGCCACCTGCGGGGCATCGTGAGATCCAGATGCTGCTGCGTCGCCGCGCCAAACTGGTAGCCGTGCGCGGCATGCTGCGGATGAGTTTGTCGGGCGACACGATGTTTGCCTCAGCGCTCAAGAGCCTTGAAGAAACGGTCAAGCGCGTAGAGCTTTTGCTGGAAAAACAGCTGCGTACGGTGATCAAGACGGCGGGGCTTTCCGATCAGTTGCGTCGCGTCCAGAAGCTTCCCGGTGTTGGCTTTTTAACGGCTGCCGGCTTAGTGATGTCCTTCATGCGCGGCGAGTTCAAGAACAGTGATGCCTTTGTCGCTTACCTGGGCATGGATGTAACGGTTGCCCAATCTGGTAAATGGGCAGGCAGGGGGAAGTTGAGCAAGCGTGGAGACGCGGAGGTTCGCAGGCTGCTGTACAACGCCTCGATGAGCGGCAGCCGAACCAAGACTTGGTCGCAGTTTTACGCCCATCATCAAGCACGCGGGAAGAAGACCACACAAGCCTTGGTAATCCTTGCACGTCGCTTGGCTCGGCTGGCCTTCGGCCTGATGAGGCATCAGGCCGACTGGAAGCCCGAGATATATACCGGAGGTGCCAAACCAGCCAGCTGAGGCTGGGGCTGCTGCGCAGCCCAACCAAACTGATGGATAGCACCCAGCGCCGAAGAGAAATTCTCTGGCGCGCTGACTTGTGCCTGGAGATTGCTGAAAGAGGCCGAAGACGGTTCTACTGAGAAATTGCCTTCGGCCATAGAATCTCCCACA
>NZ_BCBT01000116.1:0-1299 GCF_001320965.1 Pseudomonas sp. NBRC 111143
AACCATCCATGCGCCGGACGACGTCTACGTTGGCGGTCAGCCATCGATCGTCAACAAGCTGGAGTCCGTCACTGGTGCCGATAACTTCGAAAAACTGACCTTGGGTCAGGGCGAAGTGAAAACCGATGTCACCGATGAGCCAGGCACTGGCACTCCGGGTACTGGCAACGAGGGTGACAAGGTTTCCGTCACCATCGTCAGCAACGGCAATGTCACTGAAGATCAGCAGCCGTCGTTCACTGTCAAAGTGAACCAGCCGCTAGATCGTCCGCTGACTGTCACCCTGAGCAATGGCGACAAAGTCACCATCGCTGCGGGCCAGACTCAGGTCGAGTACAAGGCGCCAGCCCAGGGCGATGACGTCTTCAAGGATTCTGGTTCGCTCACCGTTGGTATCAGCGACGCCAGTGTTCCAGGTAAGACCTTCGAGAACCTGG
This sequence comes from Pseudomonas sp. NBRC 111143, assembly GCF_001320965.1. NCBI lineage: Bacteria > Pseudomonadati > Pseudomonadota > Gammaproteobacteria > Pseudomonadales > Pseudomonadaceae > Pseudomonas > Pseudomonas sp. NBRC 111143. Next base: position 438 of record NZ_BCBT01000116.1, read on the forward strand.
AGCTCGGTGACTCGGCCACCGTGCAGATCGCTGACACTGAAAGTGAAGTCGTCGCGACCCTGACAGCCGATAAAACCACTGTGTCCGAAGGCGGCGAGATCACCTACACCGTCACCCTGACCAACGCCCAAGGTCTGTCGGTTACTGGCCATAACGGCCTGGTCTTCACGCTCAGCGACGGCACAAAAGTTACCGTTCCAGCCGGCAGCGCCACCGGGACCATCACCATCCACGCCCCTGATGACGTGTACGTCGGCGGCCAGCCAGCAATCGTCAACAAGCTGGAAGGTGTCACTGGCGCCGATAACTTCGAAAAACTGACCTTGGGTCAGGGCGAAGTGAAAACCGATGTCACCGATGAGCCAGGCTCTGGCACTCCGGGTACTGGCAACGAGGGTGACAAGGTTTCCGTCACCATCGTCAGCAATGGCAATGTTACCGAAGACCAGCAGCCAAGCTTCACCGTCAAAGTGAATCAGCCACTGGATCGTCCGCTGACCGTTACCCTGAGCAACGGCGACAAGGTCACCATCGCTGCGGGCCAGACCCAAGTCGAGTACAAGGCTCCTGCTCAGGGCGATGACGTCTTCAAAGACTCGGGCTCCCTGACCGTTGGTATTTCCGACGCTTCCGTACCAGGCAAGACTTTCGAAAACCTGGAGCTCGGCGGCTCGGCCACTGTTCAGATCGCTGACACTGAAAGTGAAGTCGTCGCGACCCTCACCGCCGACAAAACCACTGTCAGCGAAGGCGGCGAGATCACTTACACCGTTACCCTGACCAACGCCCAGGGCCTAGACGTCAAAGGCCACAATGGTCTGGTCTTCACGCTCTCGGACGGCACAAAAGTTACCGTTCCGGC
>NZ_BCBT01000117.1:0-1280 GCF_001320965.1 Pseudomonas sp. NBRC 111143
GCAGCCTGCTTCGGCGCTGGGTTGCCGGTTACCAAGCCGGTGCCTGCCTCAGTCCACGCTCGCATGGCCGCCGCTACACCGAGGCGCTCAAGCAGCGAGTGCTCAAACACATGCTTGAACACCACTTGTCCTTGCGCCAAACCGCAGCGCACTTTGGTCTCGGTCAGTCCTCACAGATAGGCATTTGGCTGCGGCAGTACTACAGTGGCAGTCCCGCAGCCTCTGTCGCCAAGCAAAGAAAACCAGCCGTGCCGAAGAAAATTAAGCCCATCAAGCCCACCGACACCAACGACGCAGAGAAATCCCGTGAGCAGTTGTTAGGCGAGCTCGAGTATCTGCGCATGGAGAATGATGTCTTAAAGGAGTTAAAGGCTCTGCGGGAGGAGAAGGAGCGAACACGGACGAAAAAGCCCTGATCGTCTGCAAATTCAGACACAAGTATCCGCTGCCTGATCTTCTGCAGATCGTGGGGTTGGCGCGCAGCACCTTCTATTACCAGGTCAAATGCCAGCAGAGGCCGGACAAACATGCGGCGCTCAAGGAGCTGGTACAGCGGGTCTATCACCGAGAGAAAGGGCTGTATGGCTACCGCCGCGTTGCTCTGGCAATCAGAAATCAGGGGACCTTGGTTAATAAGAAGGTCATTGAGCGGTTGATGGCTGAATCTGGCTTGCAGTCCATTGTACGCCCGAAGAAGTACCGATCTTATCGAGGCACTGTCGGCAAGGTGGCAATGAATTTGCTGGAGCGTAATTTCGTCGCGCAACGGCCTAATCAGAAGTGGGTGACCGATGTCACCGAGTTTAAAGTGGCTCAGCAAAAGCTCTACCTCTCGCCCGTGATGGACCTGTACAACGGCGAGATCATCGCCTATGAAACAGCCAGCCGGCCTACGTATGGTTTGGTCGGGAACATGCTGGAAAAGGCTCTCGATGGGTTGGGAGAAAAGCCCAAGCTAGTGATCCACTCAGATCAGGGATGGCATTACCAACAGGCCCAATACCGCCACAAGCTCACAGCGCGAGGTGTGAAACAGAGCATGTCTCGCAAGGGTAATTGCCTGGACAACGCTGCGATGGAAAGTTTTTTTGGCACACTGAAGTCAGAGTTTTTCTACCTGAAACGCTTTGAAAGCGTCGAGGAACTGAAGGCAGGGCTGGATGAGTACATCCACTACTACAACCATGACCGCATCAAGCTGAAGCTCAATGGCCTGAGCCCTGTGAGCTACAGGACTCAGGTCACCGGTTAAAACTGTCCAACATATTGGGGGCAGTCCA
>NZ_BCBT01000118.1:0-1112 GCF_001320965.1 Pseudomonas sp. NBRC 111143
AGGCGGTTGCAGGAGCTGAGTGCAACACGGTTATTGAATTGAAGCCGGAGCATCATGCCGCATTGCCATGGCATTTTGCATGACCTCTCCCATCACCTCGATGGGGCATTTGAAGTCGAAGCGCTTGCGCGGTCGCATGTTCAGTTGCAGCGCAATGGCGTCCAGCTCCTCCTGGCTATGTACCGACAGGTCTGTGCCCTTGGGCAAGTACTGGCGAATCAGGCCGTTGATGTTTTCGTTGCTGCCGCGCTGCCAGGGGCTGTGCGGGTCGCAGAAGTAGATCGCCACGCCGGTTCTTTGGGTGATCTCGGCGTGTCGCGCCATCTCCCGGCCCTGGTCGTAAGTCATGCTCTTGCGCATCTCCAGCGGCATGCTATTGAGCGCGGCGCTGAAGCCTTCCAGCGCCGAAGTCGCCGTCGCGTCGTTCATCTTCACCAACATCAGGTAGCCACTGGTGCGTTCCACCAGCGTACCGACGGACGAGGCGTTGGCCTTACCCTTGATGAGGTCGCCTTCCCAATGCCCCGGCATCAGCCTGTCTTCAATCTCCGGCGGGCGCACATGAATACTGACCATCTCGGGGATCTGGCCGCGCCGATCCACGCCACCAGAGCGCGGCCGGCGCGTCGTCTTGCCTTGGCGCAGACAGATGATCAGCTCCTTACGCAGCTCACCCACTGGCAGGGCATAGATCGCGTTGTAGATCGTCTCGCGACAGACGTAGGCATCTCGCAGGTTGGGTATGTTCATGCTGCGCAGCTTGCCGGCAATCTGCTCGGGAGACAAACGCTCACGCAGCATATGGGTCACCAGTTCGAAGCGCTCGCTACCCGGCAACAGTTTTCGCATCGGTCGACAAACCTGGCGGCGGGCCTGCATTTGCTGCTGGGCCAGGCGGGCCGAGTAGCCACCGCAAGCACCTCGGTTACGGCGCAGCTCACGGCTGATGGTCGAAGGGGATCGGTTGATCAAGCAGGCAATCCTGCGCAGGCTGAAGCCTTGGGTACGACCGATTTGAATGGTGGCGCGCTCTTCAACGCTGAGTTCGGTATAAGACATAGGGGCAGCACCGTACCGGAAAGGTCAGGTGTTGCACTCAGTTTTTGCCGCCG
>NZ_BCBT01000119.1:0-1055 GCF_001320965.1 Pseudomonas sp. NBRC 111143
AAGCCGGCAAAGCACAGCAGGCGTTGCGCCAGAGACGGTTTCATGGCTGTCGGCTCAGTCATGACAACCCACCCCAGCCGGGCGCGGGCTCGGGCACGCGCTCCGCGTTGTGGCCGGCGCGCCAAGCCCGAGCTGCTCGGCCGGTTGGTAGCTGAAAGGGTCTGCCGTTGCGGTGAAGTCCAAGCGCAGCAGCGGCAGAAACCCTCCGGTGCGGGTGAAGTAATCGTGCTGGATGAACTGCGCCTGGGGCAGGCCGGTGCTGCCGCTGAGATAGAACAACGACTCCAGCGGGATCTGCGTGGGGATATCGTCAGGCCAGGCGGCCATCATGATTTCGTTCCAGTCGGACCTGTTCGGAAAGTTGTTGCGCACTTCGATGCTCAACTGGAACTGTTTGGCGGTATTACTGAAAGCACAGCCCTGCGCTGGAGCGCCGGAATACCTGGCCATCCAGGCTGCGACACTGTCGACGCCGAGTTTTTCGCATTCGCCCCGGTGTGCGCAGGGATCGGATGCGCCTGAGGTGCCGGCATCGTACGGGTAAGCGCAGCGCAAGGTCGGGCGATGGGCCATCGGGGCCGCCAGCTCACGGAAGGTGAACGCATAGGGGCGTGTCCAGGCCACCGTGCGAATGTTGATGTCGGCGCGTGCATAGCTGAACGACACACCGTTGTTCTGGTGCGAGCCTGGGCTGGGGTTCCAGGCCGGAAAGGCCGTGGTTGCCAGGTTGGTGCGAAACAGCACGCCATTGCAGTTGAAGGCGGCGCTGCCATCGCGGCAGGCAGCGGCGGTGTCGGCGAAGCGCTGGTTGAGCCTTTGCGCCAACTGATAGCCGATGTACAGCTGATCCTGCAGGTTGAAGCCGAACACTTGGTCAGCGGGCTGGCTGGGGTCGATGCGTAGCACCGGCAGCCATTGGCCGGTGGCGTCGAACCAGTCTCGCTGGTCCTGCTGCGCGGCACGCAGCCCGCCCTGGCTGCGGCTGTCGTAGACCAGCGCCTGGATCGCCAGGCGCGCCGGGGCTTGCGCATCCCAGTTGCGCACCAGCAGCTCAA
>NZ_BCBT01000120.1:0-1028 GCF_001320965.1 Pseudomonas sp. NBRC 111143
AAGGTCTGAAAAAGACTTCCCGCATCTGGTGAAATACGCCGATCCCGCCAGCCGAGTTTTTCCATGAAGCAGATGACCTTCGCCGACGCCGAGTACGCCGGCAAGCGCAAGCAGACCCGTAAGGAATTGTTCCTGATCGAGATGGATCAGGTGGTGCCGTGGAAGGGATTGATTGCCCTGATCGAGCCACACTACCCAAAGGGTGAAGGTGGTCGTCCAGCCTATCCGCTGATGGCCATGTTACGTATCCATCTGATGCAGAACTGGTTCGGCTACAGCGACCCGGCCATGGAAGAAGCGCTCTACGAGACGACCATCCTGCGTCAGTTCGCCGGGCTGAGCCTGGAGCGCATTCCCGACGAAACCACCATCCTCAACTTCCGTCGTTTGCTGGAGAAACATGAGCTGGCAGCCGGCATCCTCGGCGTAATCAATGGCTACCTGGGGGATCGCGGCCTGTCGCTGCGCCAGGGCACTATCGTCGATGCCACACTGATCCACGCGCCCAGCTCGACCAAGAACCAGGACGGCAAGCGCGACCCGGAAATGCACCAGAGCAAGAAAGGGAACCAGTATTACTTTGGCATGAAGGCGCACATCGGCGTGGATGATGAGTCGGGGCTGGTACACAGCGTGGTAGGCACGGCAGCCAACGTGGCGGATATCACCCAGGTCGACAAACTGCTGCACGGTGACGAGAACGTCGTCTGCGCCGATGCCGGCTACACCGGCGTCGAAAAGCGCCCCGAACATGCTGGCCGCGAAGTGATCTGGCAGGTCGCAGCACGCCGCAGCACCTACAAGAAGCTCGATAAACGCAGCGCCCTGTACAAAGCCAAGCGCAAGATCGAGAAGGCCAAGGCACAAGTGCGAGCGAAGGTCGAGCACCCGTTTCGAGTGATCAAGCGCCAGTTCGGTTACGTGAAGGTGCGCTTCCGTGGCCTGGCCAAGAACACCGCTCAGCTGGTGACGCTGTTCGCGCTGTCGAACCTATGGATGGCGCGCCGACATTTGCTGACTACCGCAGG
>NZ_BCBT01000121.1:0-997 GCF_001320965.1 Pseudomonas sp. NBRC 111143
CCCGCCGAGAGCGCTTCCTCGCCGAAATGGATCAGGTGGTGCCCTGGGCAGGCCTGCTGGAGCTGATCGAACCGTTCTACCCCAAGGCCGGCGGCGGTAGAAAACCCTATCCTCTGGAAACCATGCTGCGCATCCATCTGTTGCAGAACTGGTTCTCCCTGAGCGACCCGGCCATGGAAGAAGCGCTCTACGAAATCACGCCCATGCGCCAGTTCGCACGCCTGACGCTGAGCGCGCCAATCCCCGAAGACACCACGATCATGAACTTCCGGCACTTGCTGGAGAAGCATCAGCTCGCACCGGCAATCCTTGCGGTCATCAATGGTTATCTGCAGGAAAAAGGCCTGTCGCTGCGCCAAGGCACCATCGTCGATGCCACCATTATTCATGCCCCCAGCTCGACCAAAAATAAAGAAGGCAAGCGTGATCCCGAGATGCACCAGACCAAGAAAGGCGGTCAGTATTTCTTCGGGATGAAGGCGCACATCGGTGCCGATGTCGAGTCCGGCCTGGTGCATCACGTCCATGGCACCGCTGCCAATGTGGCCGATGTCACGCAGGTGGCTGAACTGCTGCATGGCGAAGAAAACGCCGTGTATGCAGATGCCGGTTACACCGGTGTCGAAAGGCGCGAAGAGCATGAAAATCGGGGGGTGATCTGGCAGATTGCAGCGCGTCGCAGCACCTATTCCAAGCTGAACCAGCGCAGCGTACTGTACAAAGCCAAGCGCAAGATCGAGTTCTGCAAGGCTCAGACACGGGCCAAGGTCGAGCATCCGTTTCGCGTGATCAAGCGGCAGTTTGGTTACGTGAAAGTACGTTTTCGTGGGCTGATGAAAAACACGGCTCAGTTGACCACGCTGTTCGCCCTGGCAAACCTGTGGAGGGTTCGAAAACAGCTCATGGGTATGGGTGAGGTTCGCGTTTAACACGGAGAACCGGTCGAAAAAGCTCTCCGTACATGATTTTTCGGTCACTTTTCGTCCAATGACGCTGT
>NZ_BCBT01000122.1:0-770 GCF_001320965.1 Pseudomonas sp. NBRC 111143
AGCAGCGTTACAAGCTTCCCAGCCGTCACCAGCCCGATACCTTTGACCTGGACCAACTGAGCAATTCGTTCATCACCCAGCCCCTCAGCGTGCAGCTTGATCTCATGTTCAATCTGTCTGATCTGAGACCTGAAGTGCTGGAGGTTGGACTTCAGGAAGCGAGCGACCACCTCAGACTGAGCCTGTTTCAGGCGCCGCCGATCGTCGTCCCGTTGTTGAACCAGACGATCACGCTGCTGCAGCAGCTCGCGCAGCAACGCCCTCTGCGGACTGACCTGCAGAGTAGGTTTATCGGGGATCACTTCGGCGAAATGCGCCAATACCGCTGCATCGATGGCGTCGGTCTTAGCTTTGATATTCATGGACTCGGCAAACGACCTGGCTCGCCTGGGGTTGACGCGAATGACCTTGTAGCCAGCGCTCTGCAGAAAGCTCAGCACCTCACGCTCGTATCCGCCTGTCGCCTCCAGCAGGACACGCTTGACCTTGAGACCTCGAAGGCTCTTCTCCAATACCTCGAAACCTGCCCGATCGTTGGTGACATTGATCTTGAGGCTCTGGGGACGGACCGCTATGTCCAGCGTGCGACTAGAAACATCGATACCCACAAAGGAAACCATCACCAAAATCTCCTAGACTCAACAGAGTGAGAGGACTTTGGCTTGGCCCACGCTTGTGATTCGAGATCAAGGCCGCATCCAACTGTTCGGGCTCTCGCCAAAGTGGAACGGTGAATGGCAGCTTGTGCTCCCACTCGTGCTCAAGGCACA
>NZ_BCBT01000123.1:0-748 GCF_001320965.1 Pseudomonas sp. NBRC 111143
GACGCCCATACACGCTCGTTCGGCTCCTTGGGCGGCGTGCCGCGCCGGGGCATCTACGACAACATGAAGACCGCCGTCGACAAGGTCAATAAGGGCAAAGGCCGGGCGGTGAATGCGCGCTTTGCGGTGATGTGCGCGCATTACCTGTTCGATCCGGACTTCTGCAACGTCGCCGCTGGTTGGGAAAAGGGCATCGTTGAAAAGAACGTGCAAGACAGCCGCAGGCGTATCTGGCTAGACGCCCAGGACTGCCAGTTTCACTCCTTCGAGGAACTCAATGCCTGGCTGGGCCAGCGCTGCCGCGCGCTTTGGAACGAGCTGACGCACCCTCAATACAGCGGGCTGAGTGTGGCCGAAGTGCTGGAGTTGGAGCGCGCTGAACTGATGCCTGTGCCAGCGCCATTCGACGGTTACGTCGAGCGGCCTGCGCGGGTCTCCAGCACCTGCCTGGTCAGCGTCGGGCGCAACCGCTACTCGGTGCCGTGTGAGTATGCGGGTAAGTGGGTCAGCAGCCGTTTGTATCCGACGCGAATCGAGGTGGTGGCTGACGACGCGCTGATCGCCAGCCATGTCCGCTTGCTGGATCGCGACCAGGTCAGCTATGACTGGCAGCACTACCTCCCGCTGATCGAACGCAAGCCCGGTGCGCTGCGCAACGGCGCGCCCTTTGCTGATCTGCCGGCGCCGCTGCGTCAGCTTAAGCACGGTCTGGGGCGTCATGCCGGCGGTGACCGGATCATGGCGCAAG
>NZ_BCBT01000124.1:0-638 GCF_001320965.1 Pseudomonas sp. NBRC 111143
CGGCGTTTTCGCCGGGCTTGCCGAGCAGGGTGTGGGCCTGCAGCGTGGTGCGGAATTGGGCCATGTCGTCGGCGTTGAATGCGCATTGGGCCGCAGGCTGCTCGCCCTGCTGGCCGAAGTGCGCCAGCCAGCCCTGCGCGTCGTTCACGCCCAGTGCCGCGCAGGAGCCATGGTCGGCCCTGGCGGCAGGGCCATCGGTGGAGGGTGCGCAGCCGTGGTCGGGGCGTGCCGGGCTGTCAGCGGTGGGCAGCGGGTGGCTGCACAGCGCTTCGTAGGGTTTGCCCTGACTGACCGCGCTGAACAGGTCGTCGACGATAGCGCCGTGGTTGCTCGGCAGCGTATCGCTGCCCAGGTCGGCGCGCAGGAACAGCAGGCGTTCGCTGCCACGTGCCGTCGCCGCCGGGTCGTGTTCCCAGAAATGCCCGGTGGCGCCGTCGGCGCGTGTGCGCAACAGCACGCCGGTGCATTGCCAGGCCGGCTTGTCGATGGCGCAGCGGGTGGCGCTGGCGCGGTAGCGGTTGTTCAACAGCTGCGCGGTTTCCGGGCCGCTGACCGCGCAGATGCCTGCCTGGCGGCACAGGCTGGTCGCCTGGCTGGGCGCGGGGCCGCTTTGGGAGGCGCATCCGGCCAGCAAGAGC
>NZ_BCBT01000125.1:0-515 GCF_001320965.1 Pseudomonas sp. NBRC 111143
TGGCCGGCTTCGACTTCAGCGCCTCCAGCGCAGACGCTCGTTTGATCAGCGAACTGGCCAGTCTGGCCTTTACCGACACCGCGCAGAACGTGGTGCTGATCGGTGGGCCTGGCACCGGTAAAACCCACCTGGCCACTGCGCTGGCCGTGTCCGGCATCACCCGGCACGGCAAGCGCGTGCGCTTCTACTCCACGGTCGATCTGGTCAATCTGCTGGAGCGCGAAAAGCACGACGGCAAAGCCGGGCGGATCGCCCAAGCTCTGCTGCGCATGGATCTGGTCATCCTCGACGAACTGGGTTATCTGCCCTTCAGCCAGGCCGGCGGTGCGTTGCTGTTTCACCTGCTATCCAAGCTGTACGAACACACCAGCGTGGTGATCACCACCAACCTGAGCTTCGCCGAATGGTCGAGCGTGTTCGGCGACGCCAAGATGACCACCGCCCTGCTGGATCGGCTGACCCACCACTGCCACATCGTCGAAACCGGTAACGAGTCCTATCGCCTGCAACACAGT